>NZ_VYKE01000348.1:0-1748 GCF_032424515.1 Pseudomonas sp. JV245A | reverse complement strand
GGATCGGGTGGGCATGAGCGACAACTTCTTCGAGCTGGGCGGCCACTCTCTGTTGGTGGCTCAGGTGGTGACTCGGGTCAAGCAGCAGTTTGGCGTGGATATGCCCATCAAGTCGCTGTTCGGCGCGGAGAGCCTCGCGGCCTTTGTCGAGAAGGTTCAGGCCCTGCGGCAGACAACTTCTTCACTGCAGGATGAATTGGCTAAATCTTTGGAGGCCCTCAAACGTTTATCTCCCGATGATCTTGAAAAAATAATTTCTTAGGCGAGGTAGTACATGCAAGCTTTAATCGACTCGGTAGGCACGCTTTCTTCCAAGGAAAGAAGAGCCCTGGCGATTTTGCTTAAAGAAAAGGGCATCAACCTCTTTGGTATCGCTCCTATCTGCAGCCGCGGCGCCGACGAGGCGCCGGTTCTCTCCTATACCCAGGAAAGCCAGTGGTTCCTTTGGCAACTGGAGCCCGAGAGCACCGCCTACCACATCACCACGGCGCTGCGCTTGACCGGAGAACTGGACCTCGACGCGCTGCGCCATGCATTCGATACCCTGATTGCCCGGCATGAAACCCTGCGCACTACCTTTTCCGAAGACGATGGCACGGCGGTGCAGGTGGTGCACCCACCGGCGCCGCTGGACATCGAGGTCATCGAACTGCACGCCGGCGGCCTGTCCTATGAGGCCCAGGTCCATGCCCTGACCGACAGCAAGAGCCAGCCGCCCTTCGATCTGCGCAATGGCCCGCTGTTGCGGGCCAAGTTGCTGCGGGTGGCGGCAGACGAGCATGTGCTGGTCCTGACCCAGCACCACATCGTGTCCGATGGCTGGTCGATGGGGGTGATGGTGGAGGAGCTGATCCAGCTCTATGCCGGTTACCGCCAGGGGCGCACGGTCAGCCTGCCGGACCTGCCGATTCAATACGCCGACTATGCCAACTGGCAGCGCCAGTGGATGGATGCCGGCGAGCGTGAGCGGCAACTGGGCTACTGGCTGGAGCAACTGGCCGGGGAGCAACCCTTGCTGATGCTGCCGCTGGACCACCCGCGCCCGGCGATCCAGAGCTATCGGGGGGCGCTGCTGGATATCCCGTTGCCGGAAGAGCTGCGCCTGGGCCTCAAGCAATTGGCCCAGCGTGAAGGGGCGACCCTGTTCATGCTGTTGCTGGCCTCGTTCCAGGTCTTGCTGCACCGCTACAGCGGCCAGGCGGACATCCGCGTCGGGGTGCCGACCGCCAACCGCAACCGGGTGGAAACCGAGCGCCTGATCGGCTTCTTCGTCAATACCCAGGTGTTCAAGGCCGAGGTCGACGGGCAACTGGGCTTCAATGATTTCCTGCAGCAGGTCAAGCAGACCGCGCTGATGGCCCAGTCCCACCAGGACTTGCCTTTCGAGCAGTTGGTGGAAGCCTTGCGCCCCGAGCGCAGCCTGAGCCACAGCCCGCTGTTCCAGGCAATGTTCAACCACCAGACCGCGGTCAAGAAGGGCGGGCAGAGCCAGCGCCTGGACGACCTCAGCATCGAGACCCTGAGTTGGCAGGGGCGCGCCGCGCAGTTCGACCTGACCCTGGATACCTTCGAATCCGAGGATGGCCTCTGGGCCTCCCTGACCTATGCCTCCGACCTGTTCGAGGCCTCCACCATCGAGCGTCTGGCCCAGTCCTGGGTGCAGTTGCTGCAGGGCATTGTCCAGCAGCCACGCCAGCGCCTGGGGGACCTGCCGCTGCTGGGCGTTGCCGAGCAGCACCAGTTGCTGT
>NZ_VYKE01000347.1:0-1754 GCF_032424515.1 Pseudomonas sp. JV245A | reverse complement strand
CCCAGCAGTTCCAGCAGGCTGGCGAAGGTCGCCTCGGGGGAGAAACGCGCCGCCAGGCCGTTGCCATCGCCCAGCAGGTGCACCCCCAGCCACCAGCCCAGCAGCAGGCTCGACAGCCCGGCAAGCCCCAGGAGCCAATGGCTCAGGGAAGAAGGTTGCTTGCCCATCAAAGACCGAACTCCTCGCTGCGCTCGAAGCTGTCCGCCAGGCCGAAGGCCTTCAGCCCGCCCACCGAGGCGATGGCGTTGCGCACGAAGCGATCGTCCACCAGGTCCTTGGCGGTGTGTGCCGGGTCAAGGCCGGCCAGAAAGCCCTTGTCGCCCTCGATCAGGGTGTCCTTGAGGCGCTTGACCAACTCTTCGGTGTAGCTGGGGAACGGATACGGCTGGAAGTCGATGCGCTGCTCGTCCCAGTGGCTGTGCTGGATCGCGCCGCTGGCCAGGTAGGCCTCGCGGTCGGCCGCCGCCGGCGCCAGCACCCGGTTGAGCACCTGGGGCGCATGGGGCGTGTAGCGGTTGGCGCCATCCTTGGACAGCAGTTGCGCGGCCTCGGCGCGGTGGTCGCGGGTCCACAGCTGGGCCTTGACGATGGCGTTGACCACCTTCTGCGACCATTCGGGACGGTTGTCCAGGTCATGCTCGTGCATGAACACCACGCAGCAGGCGTGGTTGCGCCACACGTCCCCGGTAAAGCGCTGCACCCGGCCCACCTTGAGTTCCTCGGCCAGGGCATTGAACGGCTCGGCGACGATGTAGCCGGCAATCCGCTTGCTGGCCAGGGCTGGCGGCATGTCCGAAGGCGGCAGCACCACCAGGTTGACCTCGTTGGCCCCCAGGGCGCTGCCGGCGGCCTTGCTCACCGGCACCAGGCCGTTGTCGCGAAACAGTTGCTGCACCACCACGTTATGGATCGAATACCAGAACGGGATCGCCACCGACTGCCCCGCCAGTTGCTTGACCTCGGTAATGCCCGGGGCCACGGTCAGGCCGGAACCGCCGACGTGGTTCCAGGCCACCACCTTGGCCGGCACCCGGCTGCCGTAGCGGGCCCAGACGGTCATCGGCGACAGCAGGTGAATCACGTTGACCTGCCCGGAAATGAACGCCTCGATCACTTGGGCCCAACTGCGCAGCAGCACCGGGCGCTCGGCCTTGATGCCCTCGGCCTCGAACAGGCCGTTGTTGTGGGCCACCAGCAAGGGCGTGGCGTCGGTGATCGGCAGGTAGCCGATGCGCACCGGCGCGTCCGGTTCCTGGGCGGCGCGGGCCTGCAGGCTGTTGAGCAGCGGCAAGGCGCCGCCGGCAGTCAGCAGCGCGCTGAGCTTGAGAAAGTCACGACGGGTATGAGTGAAGTCGTCCAGGCACATGGTCAATCTCCGACGGTGCAGGCAAAGGGGAAGTGTGGGGGTTGCGGCTCGCCCGCCGAAGGGTCTTGAGAATCTCGATGCGCAGCGCGCCCAGTTCCTCGATCCGCTCGGCGCGCGGCGCCGGCAGCTCGATGTGCCACTGGCCGAGGGTGCGCGCCGGGCTGTTACCCAGTAGCAGCACCCGATCGGACAGCAGCAGGGCTTCGTCGATGTCGTGGGTGATCAGCAGCGCCGCGGTGCGGTGCTGGCCGATCACCTTGAGCAGCAGTTGCTGCATGTCGGCGCGGGTCACTTCGTCCAGCGCGCCGAAGGGTTCATCCAGCAGCAGCACCTGGGGCTGGCGCGCCAGGCAGCGGGCCAGTGCGGTGCGCTGGGCCATGCCGCCGGA
>NZ_VYKE01000346.1:0-1800 GCF_032424515.1 Pseudomonas sp. JV245A | reverse complement strand
CAGCACCTGGGCCGCCGGCCCGGGTTCGCCGGCATCGCGCAGGGCCAGGCACAGCGCCGCCGCCAGGTTGCCGCCGGCGCTGTCGCCCATCAGCACCCGGCGCTGCGGGTCCAGTGGCAGGGGCAGCAGCCCTTGTTCCAGGGCCCGCCAGACCCCCAGGCAATCGTCGAAGGCGGCGGGGAACGGGTGCTCCGGGGCCAGCCGGTAGTCCACGGCGATCACCAGTATTCCCAGCTCGCTGGCCAAGCGGGCGGTGATGAACTCGTGGGAGTCCAGGCCCCCCAGCACCCAGCCGCCGCCGTGCAGGTACAACAGCCAGGGCCAGCCCGAAGGCGCAGCCGGGCGCTCGGGGTGATACAGGCGCAGTGGCACCCCGGAAAGTTGCAGCTCCTGTACCGCCAGCCCGGCAGGGCGAGGCGGGGTGAAGGCCCGGCACATGCGCTCGTAGCTGTCGCGCAGGCCCTGGAAGCTGCTGTCGACGCTGGTGTAGCTCAGGGTTCGCTGGACAAAGGCCGCCAGCTCGGCAGAAAGCGGGTAATGGTTCATGGACAGTCCTGGAGTGTGGGAGCCGGCTTGCCGGCGAAGGGCCCGTGAGACCGCCTGCGCCGGCAAGCCGGTTCCTGCAGAGGGGGCTACAGGCTCGCTTTGACCGCTGCCACGCCATCGCGGCCGTCGAAGGTGGTCACCCCCGCCAGCCAGCGCTGCAGGTCCTCGGGATGCTCGCGCAACCATTGCCGGGCCACCTCCTGGGGCGATTGGCGCTGCATGATGGGCACCATCAGCTGGCTTTCCTGGGCTGCGGTGAAGCTCAGGTTCTTCAGCAGCCGGTCGACGTTGGGGCAGCGCTCGGCATAGTCCGGGGCGGTCACCGTGGACACCGTGGCCGCGCCTTCGTTGGGCCCGTACACGTCCTCGCTGCCGGTGAGGTAGGTGATGGGAAGGTTGATGTTCATCGGGTGCGGGGTCCAGCCGACGAACACCACGAACTCCTTGCGGTTGATCGCCCGCTGCACTGCCGCCAGCATCCCGGCCTCGCCGGACTCGATCAGCTTGAAGCCCTTGAGGCCGAAATGGTCGGTGTCGATCATGGTCTTGATCGTGGTATTGGCGCCGCTGCCGGGTTCGATGCCGTAGATCTTGCCCCCCAGCTGCTCCTTGAAGCGGGCGATGTCGGCGAAGGTCTTCAGGCCCGCTTGCGCCACGTAGTCCGGCACTGCCAGGGTCGCCTGGGCATCGGCCAGGCTGGGCTGGGCCATGACCCTGACCTGCCCGGCGGCCAGGAAGGGCGCGATGTTCTGGTCCATGGCCGGTTTCCAGTAGCCGAGGAAGATGTCCAGGCGCCGGTCGCGAATGCCGGCGAAGATGATCTGCTGCACCGCGCTAGTCTGCTTGCTGTCGTAGCCCAGGCCGCCGAGCAGCACGTCGGCCATGGCGCTGGTGGCGATCACGTCGGTCCAGTTGACCACGCCCATGCGCACGGTCTTGCAGGCGGCGGGCTCGGCGGCCCAGGTCGGGGCACTCAGCAGGGCGCTGGCGCAACAGGCCAGGAAACAACGCTTGAACGGTGTTTTCATCGGAGGCTCTCGTGGGGCAGTGGTTTTTGTTCGGGGCGGCGTCTTGTTGCGCCGTGTGCGCCACCCTACAGCGCCCCGGTGCCGAGCCAAAGGCACTGGAGCGACCGCCCGTTGCACTGTGGCGACCTCAGGCCCACAGGCTCATCCAGGTGGATGCCAGCAACAGCAGGGCCATGCCCCGATTGAATGCCTTCAGCGCCTGGGGCGAGCGTAGCCAGCGCGCCGA
>NZ_VYKE01000345.1:0-1834 GCF_032424515.1 Pseudomonas sp. JV245A | reverse complement strand
GGCTTCACCCTGATCGAGATCATGGTCGTGGTGGTGATCCTCGGGATCCTGGCAGCCATGGTGGTGCCCAAGGTCCTGGATCGCCCGGACCAGGCACGGGCCACGGCGGCCAGGCAGGACATCGCCGGGCTCATGCAGGCCCTCAAGCTCTATCGCCTGGACCACGGCAGCTACCCGAACATGAACCAGGGCCTGAAGGTGCTGGTGGAGCGCCCGGCCAATGCCAAGGACAGCAACTGGCGCTCCTACCTGGAACGTCTGCCCAATGACCCCTGGGGCCGCCCGTATCACTACCTCAACCCCGGTGCCAACGGCGAAGTGGATGTGTTTTCCCTCGGCGCCGATGGCCAGCCCGACGGCGACGGCGTGAATGCCGATATCGGCTCCTGGCAACTATAGGGCCGGTCGTGAAAGCCCATTCGCCCAGTGCGGCGAAGCAGCGTGGCATGGCCATCATCAGCGCCTTGCTGATCGCCGCGGTGGTGGCGGTGATCGCCGGGGGCATGCTTACCCGGCAAACCTCTTTCACCCGTGCGGTGGAAGCCGAACAGGCGCGGATCGTCGCTGCCGGGGTGCTTCAGGGCGGCCTGGAATACAGCCGGCAACTGCTCTGGGACGCGCGCCAGCGTGATGTGTTGACACGCCTCGACCAGGCCTGGGCGCGGCCCATCGGCGACCAGGCCCTGGGTGGATTCAACGCCGGGTTCCAGGGCCACCTGCAAGACCTGCAGGGCAAGTTCAACCTGCGCAACCTGGTGTTCAACCAGCAGGTGGATGCGGGGCAACTGCAGAGCTTCCAGCAGCTGTGCCAACTGATCGGCATCGACGGCGCCCTGGGCCGGCGTATCAGCCAGCGGGTGATCGCTTCCTACCCCCAGCGCCTGCAGGCGCCAGCCGCCACCAGCAGCCATGGCAGTTTCAACAGCGGTCGCCAGACCTCGGCAGGCGCTGCGGCGCAGACCCTGGCGCCCAGGCAGCCGATGCTGCGCAGCCTGGACGACTTGCTGGGCCTTGAGGGCGTGACCCCGGAACTGCTGGTGCGCCTGGAGCCGTACGTGAGCATCCTGCCGGGCAATACCTGGATCAACGGCAACACCGCCAGCGCCGAGGTGCTGGTGGCGGCGGTGCCGGGCCTGGATCTGTCCCGGGCCCGGGCCCTGGTGGCCGAGCGTGACGCCGGGCACTGGTTCATCAACCGTGGCGATTTCGTCAATCGCTTGCGCCTGCCGCAGTTGCAGGTGGACCAGATCAAGGTCGGCATCACCAGCGAGTGGTTCCTGCTTCAGGGCCAGGCCCGCCGTGATCAGCGCCGGGTCAGCCTGCAAGCGCTGCTGCACCGTCCCGAGGACCGCATGCCCCAGGTGATCTGGTCGCGGGTGGGCGCATGAGCCGCCTGCGCATCGGCTTGCCGCCCCTGGACTTGTTGCTCGGCACCGAGCAGCCGCAGCAGTGCCGGGTGGATTATGCAAGGCTCGATCGTGGCGGGCGGGTCACGGATACCGGTTGCTGTGCCCTGGGCCAGCTGGGGTTGCCGGGCAAGGGTGACAAGCCGCCCGCAGTGGAGTGTTTCCTGCACCCACTGGACAGCCTGCTGACGCAGATCCCATTGCCGCAATTGCCCGCTGCGCGGATCAAGGCCGCGGTGGCCTGCGCTGCGCAGGCGCTGATTCTCGGCCCCAGTGAACAGATGCATGTGGCCCACGGCCCCCGGGATGCAGAGGGCCAGGTGGCGCTGAGCTGGCTGCCCCGGGAACGCCTGCAGGCCCTGGGGAGGCTGCTGGAGCAGGCCGGGTTGAAGCTCGCCGGCCTGTACCCGGCGCCCTACGCCTTGCCG
>NZ_VYKE01000344.1:0-1895 GCF_032424515.1 Pseudomonas sp. JV245A | reverse complement strand
GAGGCCCTTGAGCCTTGCGCCGCTCTGGCGGGCGCCTTCGCTGGCAAGCGGAACGCCGCCCGGCCAGCTCCTGCGGGGGAAGGCGGGTTATTTCTTGGCGACTATCACCGCACGCATCGGCGCCGGCAGGCCTTCGATGGTCTTGCTGTGGTCGTTGGGGTCCAGGAAGTCGCTCAGGGACTGGTACTTCATCCACTCGGTGCCGCGCTGCTCCTCGACGCTGGTCACGCTGACATCCACGCACCGCACGTCGCTGAACCCGGCGCGCCGCAGCCACAGTTCCAGGGCCGGCACCGACGGCAGGAACCACACGTTGCGCATCTGCGCGTAGCGGTCTTCCGGTACCAGCACCTGATGCTGGTCGCCTTCCACCACCAGGGTTTCCAACACCAGTTCACCGCCCTTGACCAGGCAGTCCTTGAGCGCCAGCAGGTGCTCGATGGGCGAACGGCGGTGGTAGAACACCCCCATGGAAAACACCGTGTCGAAGCCTTCCAGGTTGGCCGGCAGGTCTTCGAAGGGGAAGGGCAGGTGCCACACCGAAGGCTCCGACAAGTAACGCTGCACCGCCTGGAACTGGCAGAAGAACAGCCAGTTGGGGTCGACGCCGATCACGCTGTGGGCGCCGGCGCCAAGCATGCGCCACATGTAGTAGCCATTACCGCAGCCGACATCGAGGATGCGCTTGCCCTCAAGGTCCAGGTGCGGGGCGACCCGCGACCACTTCCAGTCCGAACGCCATTCGGTGTCCACGTGCACGCCGAACAGGTCGAACGGGCCCTTGCGCCACGGCGACAGGCCCATCAGTGCGGTGCGCATCTGCGCCCGAGTGGCGTTGTCGCAGTCGGTGTCCAGGCGCAGGCCATTGATCAGGTCGATTTCGCTGGGCTGGATCTTCGGCAATGCATCCAGGGCGCTTTGCCAGCGCTCCAGGTCGCCATGGCCTTTTTCCATCTTGGCGTCGAGCTGGGCTTGCAGCCCATTGGCCCAGGTGGCCAGGGGCGTACCCGCCAGACGGCGAGCGAGGGGGGACAGATCAATCATGGCAGGGCAATCAACGAGGCAAAGTTAAGGCATTGGAACCACGGCACGACTTTCGAGAACCCGGCAGCCAGCAGGCGTTCGCGGTGTTCTTCGAGGCTGTCGGGCTTCATGACGTTTTCGATGGCACTGCGCTTCTGGGCGATTTCCAGTTCGCTGTAGCCGTTGGCGCGCTTGAAGGCGATGTGCAGGTCGGTGAGCAGGGCGTGTTCCTGGCCATCGTTGAAGCGCAGCTTCTCCGAGAGGATCAGCGCGCCACCGGGTAGCAGTGACTGGCGGATGTGCCCCAGCAGGGCCAGACGCTGCTCGGGGGCGATGAACTGCAGGGTGAAGTTCAGGGCCACCACCGAGGCCGGCTGGAATTCCAGGGCCAGGATATCGCCCTCGATCACCTGCACCGGCAGCAGTTCCTGGAACATCGAATCCTGGCCGTTGAGGTATTCCCGGCAACGTTCGACCATGGCTGCGGAGTTGTCCACCGCGATGACCCGGCAGCCATCCGTGCGCACATGGCGGCGCAGGGCCTGGGTCACTGCCCCCAGGGAAGAGCCCAGGTCGTAGAGCACGCTGTTGGGCTGGGCGAATTGCGCCGCCAGCACCCCGAGGTTCTCGACAATGGTCGGGTAACCCGGCACCGAGCGCTTGATCATGTCCGGGAACACCCGCACCACATCCTCGTTGAAGGCGAAGTCGGGCACCTGGGCCAGTGGCTGGGCGAAAAGGCGGTCGGGTTCTTTGCTCACGGCGGTTCCGGCGATGGAGATAAAAAGAGGGCGGCATTGTAGCCGCTGCCGCAGGCTGCGATAAGGCCCGCAGGGCCTTCAGGGGCGCAGGGCGACGCAAGGTGTGGTCCT
>NZ_VYKE01000343.1:0-1920 GCF_032424515.1 Pseudomonas sp. JV245A | reverse complement strand
GTCGAAGGCCAGGCGCGATTGCAGCAGGTAGGGGTCGCCCTGCCCGGCGCTCAGGTGGTGATAGAGAATGCCCTCCTGCAACGGCGCCAGGGGGTAGATGTCCTGCACATTGGCCACGCCGCCCGGCACGCTGGCCAGCACCCGGTCGATGGCCTCCTGGTCCAGTTCCACCAGGGGCAGCAGGTCCGGGGTGATGCGCGGGCAATCAGCGCTGATGAGGTTGGCCGGCACCTGCACTTCCCGGCCGCTGCCCACGGCATCGGCCAGGGCGGCCAGGGTCGGCTGGCTGAACAGCACCCGCACATCGGCGCTCAGGCCGATCTGGCGCATGCGCTCGATCAGGCTCACCGCCAGCAGCGAGTGCCCGCCCAGTTCGAAGAAGTGGTCGTGGCGCCCCACCTGCTCCACCTTGAGCAGCTCGCTCCAGATCCGCGCCAGGGCGATTTCCACCTCGCCTCGGGGGGCGACGAATTCACGGCTGAGCAAGGCCGACGGGGCCGGCGCCGGCAGCGCCTTGCGGTCCAGCTTGCCGTTGTTGGTCAGGGGCAAGGCCTGCAACTGCACGTAGGCCAGGGGCACCATGTAGTCCGGCAGTTGCTGCTGCAGGGCCGCGCGCAGGGCTTCGGCCGGCAGCGGCGCAGCGTCCGCCTGCAGGGTGTAGTAGGCCACCAGGCGCTTGTCCCCGGGCTCGTCTTCCCGGGCCAGGACCACGGCCTCCTTGACCCCGGCGCAGGCAGTGAGGCGCGCCTCGATTTCCCCCAGTTCGATGCGCAGGCCACGGATCTTCACCTGATCGTCGTTGCGCCCCAGGCATTCGAGCAGGCCGTTGCCCAGCCAGCGGCCAATGTCCCCGGTGCGGTACAGCAAGGCCCCGGGCTGTTCGCTGAAAGGGTCGCGGATAAATTTCTCGGCGTTGAGTTCGGGGCGGTTGAGATAACCCAGGGCCACGCCGTCGCCGCCGATCACGATCTCCCCCGGGGCACCGATGGGCAGCGGCCGCTGCTGGGCGTCCAGGACATACACCCGGGTGTTGCCGATCGGCCGGCCGATGGGCACGTGCTCGGCGTCATCGGCCAGGGCGGTGACTTCATGGGTGGTGGCGTAGGTGGTGGTTTCGGTGGGGCCGTAGCAGTGCACCAGGCGCAGCCGCGGCGCCAGCGCCAGCAGGCGGCGAAAGGCCGCCGGGTCGGCACGCTCGCCGCCGCAGAGGAGAATCCGCAGGCCCTTGAGGGCCTCGGGAATCAGTTGCACGTACTGGTTGAACAGCGCCGTGGTGACAAACAGCACCGTGGCCCCGGCCGTGCTCAGGGCCCGGCCGAAACGCGCAGGTTCCAGCAGGGTGTAGTGATCGATCACCAGCACCCGGCCGCCATTGAGCAAGGCGCCCCAGACATCCATGGTGCTGGCGTCGAAGGCCGGGTTGGAGGCGAACGCCACCCGGTCCTCGGGGTTGAAGTCGGCATAGCCGTTGTTGAGCACCAGGCGGCTGATGGCCCGGTGCGGCACCTGCACGCCCTTGGGCACGCCGGTGGAGCCGGAGGTGTACATGATGTAGGCCACGGTCTCGGACGACTGCGCCAGGTCCGGGTTGTGCCCGGGCAATGGCGCCAGTTGCAGGCGGTCCAGGTCGACCCTTCTGGCCGGGCACGCAAGCACCTGGTCGCTGCGGCTGAGCAGCAGCACGCTGGCGCTGTCTTCCACCATGAAGGCCTGGCGCTGGGCCGGGGCGTTGATATCCAGGGGCACATAGGCCGCGGCGCATTTGCAGACGGCCAGTTGGCTCACCAGCAGGTCCAGGGACCGGGGCAACAGGATCGCCACCCGGTCGCCGGGCTGCAGCCCGAGCTCCAGCAGGTGCCGGGCCAACTGGTTGGCCCGGGTATTGAGCTCGCCGTAGCTGAGCTGCGCCTGGCCTTCGAC
>NZ_VYKE01000342.1:0-1986 GCF_032424515.1 Pseudomonas sp. JV245A | reverse complement strand
CCCGAGCAACAGGCCACCGTGGTCTGGGACCGGCACAACCTGATCTATGGCTACGGGCCGCTGGAAGACTACGCCACGGCCCTGCGCGCGCTGGGCTTCGGCCATGGCGAGCCGCAGTTGCCCGTGCCCCATACCCACCACTACCACCCGCAGCTGGACGACCTGTGCCGGCAGTTGCTCACCCACTTCGATTGGCAGCACTCGCCATTGCGGCCAGAGGATGAGCAGTGAGGGAGTGAGGTTAAGTCCAGGGTTTGCAGACCCTGGGCCGGAGCCTGCATGAGGGGCGTTTGAAACGCCCGGATCAGGCTTGAATCGGCTGGCCGATGCAGCGCTGGAAGAGCTGTTCCATAGGCTCCAGGTGGCCGTTGAGAGTCAGGTGGTTGTCTGAGCCTGGTGCAGGCAAGTCAAATGGCAAGTGGATTACCCGCGGCGTGAATCGGGGCCGTTGCGGCCCCGGTCCCGGTTTGTCACTGGCCGCTATGCAAGGCCGGCGTGCGCGGTGGAATCAGGCGCTTGCTGCCGGTGGCCTCGAAGGCCGAAGCCAGGCGCAGCAGGCTCGAGTCGTCATAGGCGCGCCCGGCGAAGGTCAGCCCCACCGGCATGCCGATGTCCGCCATCACCCCCATGGGCACGGTAACGGTGGGCACCCCCAGGTGGCGGATGGCGAGGTTGCCGTTGGCCACCCACACGCCATTGCTCCAGGCGATGTCTGCCGACTCGGGGTTGATATCGGCATCGGCCGGGCCAACGTCGGCCACGGTGGGGAACAGCACGGCGTCCAGCCCCAGGCGGTCCATCCAGTCTTCCAGGTCGATGCGCCGGGTCTGTTCCAGGCCGCGCAGGCCGTCGGCCAGGGTGGCGATCTGGTCCCAGGTCTTGAGCCCGCGCTTGGCCATGTTCACGTATTCGTCCATGCCGGCGGCCAGGTCGTCTTCGCGGTTGGGCAGGGTGCCGGGGTCGTGGGGGAAGATCTGCGGCCCGTCGACATTCGCCAGGCGGTTGAGCTTGGGGTCGTCGTTGGCCCGCAGGAAGTCGTCGAAGGCCCAGCCCGAGAGCTCCCACAGCTCGTCGTGGAGGAACTCCTTGCTGACCAGGCCGCGGTTGTACACGGTCGGCGCGCCGGGGCGGTCGCCCTCGCAGTTGGACACCAGGGGGAAGTCCACTTCCAGCACTTGCGCGCCGGCGGCCTCCAGGGCCTGGCGCGCCTGTTCCCAGAGGCTGATCACCGAGGGCCGGGTATGGATGCGCTGGCCGGTGGGGCCGCCGATGCCCGGTTTCTCGCTGGTGCCGGCCTCAGGGTCGGCATTGATGTACATGCGCGGCACGCCAAGGCGCTTGCCCTTGAGCGCCGCGGCGCCGGCCGCCAGTTGCGGGTAGGAGGCCGGGCGCACCGAAGCGACGCTGGGGATCGGCACCCAGGGCTGCAGGCGCCACAGGTCGCCGCGGGTGTCCGGGTCTTCGGCCACCACCACGTCCAGCACTTCCAGGAGGTCGGCCATGGTCCGGGCAAAAGGCACCACCACGTCCATGGTCGGGGTCAGCGGCCAGTTGCCGCGCACCGAGATCACCCCGCGCGACGGGGTGTAGGCGCACAGCCCGTTGTTGGAGGCCGGGCCACGGCCGCTGGACCAGGTTTCCTCGGCCAGGCCGAAGGCGGCGAAGCTGGCGGCGGTGGCGGTGCCGGCGCCATTGGACGAGCCCGAGGCGAAGGGCGCGGTCAGGTAAGCGGCGTTATAGGGGCTTTCGGCGCGGCCATACACGCCACGCTGCATACCGCCGTTGGCCATGGGCGGCATGTTGGTCTTGCCCAGGCAGATGGCCCCGGCAGCCCGCAGGCGCTCAATGGTGAAGGCGTCGCGGTAGGCCACCAGCTCGGCGAAGGCCGGGCTGCCGGAAGCAGCCGTCAGGCCCTTGACCAGGTAGCTGTCCTTGGCGGTGTAGGGAATGCCGTCCAGCGGGCCCAGGGTCTGGCCCTTGGCGCGG
>NZ_VYKE01000341.1:0-1996 GCF_032424515.1 Pseudomonas sp. JV245A | reverse complement strand
CCACCTCGCCGATCATCCTCAGCCGCCGCATCGGCGAGCCCTCGCCGGGCCTCACCCACTGCCTGCACCTGATCGCCCAGTTGCGCAGCGAGATCGGCCGCGAACACCCCATCGTCAGCTGAAAGCACAACCGCCGGCCCCATCGAAAGACGGGCACCGGCGGCTCTCTTGCAGCTTGGAACGGGCGGCTGCCCTTAGAAGGTCAGGCCAACCTTGAAGCCATACTCGTTACGCTTGAGCTTGGTGTTGTCAGCCACAGGCGTATCTTCGTCCAGCTTGTACTCGGTGCGGGTGTAATAGACCCCGGCCATGACCGGCAGCGAGCCGTTCTGGTTCATCAAGAAATTCACCTCGGCGTAAGGGTTGGTGCGGTCCTTGAGGTCCACGGTGTCGCTGCCGACGTCATCCACCTTGAGCCGCGCCTTGCCGTTGATGGTGTGGCGCGCGCCCAGCTCGACGCGCATGGTCAGGTCGTCGAACTGGTGGTTGTAGCCCAGGGCGGCCTTGGCGAAGGGCGACTTGTTGGTGAGCTTCATGTCGTAGTCGCCGGTGTCCGGCTCGTAGCGGGTCCAGGTGTAGCCACCCCCCACCAGCACATCGACAAAGTTGCGTGCGTCCAGGGCGGCGCGCCAGCCCAGGTCGAGGTCGGCCTGGCCTTCCTTGAGCTTGTTGTCGTGCTTCTTGCCGAACTTGGCCTCGACCCCAGCCTGGTAGATCAGGCCCGATTCGGCGGTCATCTTGTTGCCGAAGTTGTAGAACACACCCCCTTCACCCAGGTGCTCCTTGTCGCTTTCACTACCGCCTTCGAGCTTGAAGTCGTTGTAGCTACCGAGGATACCCAGGGTGGAAATCGGCCCGGTGGCCGGGGCGGCCATGGCGCTGCTGGAAAGGGCCAGCAAGGTGGCTGCAGAGGTGCTGGCCAGAAGGGTTGCGAATACCTTTGACATCGTGTGTAGATCTCCCTGTTTGAATAAGGCAAATGCTGCAGGAGCCTTTTCGAGGGAAGTCGAAAGCAAAAGGTTCTAATTATTTTTCACGTTTTTTTCACATCCCTGTGAAGCCTCGCCCCCGCAGGGGCTTTAGGCCTTACAATAGGGCGCTCAATACAGGGCGTAGTCTTTGGGGCAGTGCATGGAAGTATCGAGAGCCGGCCTGATCGTCCGGCGCATTCTGGCTTATCTGGTCGACTGCCTGCTGGTACTGCTGCTGTGGTTTGTCCTGTGCCGACTGGCCGAACGCCTCCAATACCCGGATATGGAGCAATTCTCCACCTGGTGCCTGCTGGCCACCTGGTGCCTGTATTTTCCCCTCAACGAATACCTGTGGCGTGGCTACACCGCCGGCAAGGCCCTTTGCGGCCTGCAAGTGATCAATGGCATCGGCCAGCCCCCCTCGCTGTTGCAGGTATTGATCCGCTCGGCGACCCGCCCCTTCGAAGCGGCCATCAGCCCGGTGACCCTGCTGATCTGCTGCGAATCAAGCCGCGGCCAGCGCATCGGCGACCGGCTGGCGCGCACCTATGTCATCCCGCGCAAGGATCTGGCGCGGCTGCGTGGCTTGATGGCCGCTCAGCCGAACCTGCCTTGAGCATCCGGCCGTAACCCATTCAGTCTTGCGCCCTGGCGTGGCGCTTTTTCCGGGAGTCTTCATGGCAATCGATCAACACCCGCATGAACAGGCCTTGGTCACGTTCCTCGAACAGCGCCCCGAGCTGCGCGAACAGCTGGACAACCTCAACCCCCTGGAGGCCCGGGCCCGGGGCGAAACCCCGGCGCAGTATCGCGCCGAGCGCCTGCATGAAGCCTTCGAGGCCGAAGCCGAACGCCTGGGGCTGTTCGCCTGGGAACTGAGCCTGCAACTGACCGCTGCCAGCCCCGAGGAATTCCACGCCCAGCGCCTCGAAGTGCACCGGGAAGTGGCGGAGATGGCCGGCATGCCGTGGGACGAGTACTGCACCCTGCACCACCTTGACCCTCGGCCTTGACCCGCACGCGCC
>NZ_VYKE01000340.1:0-2002 GCF_032424515.1 Pseudomonas sp. JV245A | reverse complement strand
GCTGTTCAGCTGGCTGACGGACAACCCCCGGGGCCTGGGTGCCTACCGATGCCAGATCGGCACCTGGCAACTGCCCGGGTGCTGGTTGCTGGACCATCGGGTTTCCGATTGCCAGCGCTACCTGGCCCTGCTGCCCTGGAGCGAGACCCTGGATCTGGCCCCCCAGGTGGTGGTGGTGGACCTGCAACAGCAGCGCCTGATCTACAGCCCGGCACTGCTGGCGGCGCGCCTGCTGGACTTTCGCCAGGGCCGCCTGAGCCTGGCCGTGCTGGTCGGGCGCCTCGACCCGGACCACGCCAGCAGCCCGCTGCAACGCTTCAACCGGCCGGCGCCCGCACCTGAACACGCCGCGGCATTCTGCACCGAAGGCCCGGCCTCGCAGCCCTGCTATGAGCGCCAGGACTGGCAGGTGATCGATGACCAATTGCAGCCCGTGGCGCCCTGGCGCCTGGTGGATCGGCCTCAGGCCGCGGTCGCCGAGGGTGACTTTATCCAGCCTGCCCCCGATGGCCGCGACGCCGCGTGGCTGTTTGGCAGCGAAACCGAGTACGCCGACAGCTGGCTGCGGGAAACCAGCCCGCGGCTCGGCGGCCACCTGCTCACCGCCTCCGGCTGTGCAGTAGGCGATCTGGCCCCGTCGCTGATCTGGTCCAGCGACGCCCGCTACCTGGCCTTGACCCGGCTCCGGCTCGGCGCCGGCGACCCGCAGCAGGGCTACCGCGTCTGGCAGTTGCTGCTGCTCGATGTGCAGGAACGCAGCCTGCGCATCGCCCCCGACTGGCTGCGCCACCGCCCGCTGTTCCAGCACTTCGATACCCGGGGCCTGGCGCTGCAGCTGTTCGAGCGGGATTGGCAGGCGGCGGACGATCCCGATCCGGGCCGCAGCCTGGAGTGGGCACTGGAAGACCTGTTGCGCCTGCCTGCCGAACCCTTGCGTGAACACCAGGGGCTGTGGCTGAGCGCCACCGACTGGCCCCAGGCCCGGGCGTGGCAGGCGCTGCGCCGCCCGGCACACCCGGCCTTCCGCGCCGAGGCTTGAGCCCCGGGGTCAATCGGCCTTCAGTGCCTGGGCGTCCCGCGCGCGCTGGCTGACAAAACCGGGGATCTGCTCCCCGGGCAGGGATTTGCTGTAGTACCAGCCCTGGATGGTCAGCTCGGCACTCGATTGCAGGAAATCCAGCTGCTCGCGGGTTTCCACCCCTTCCACCACCACTTTGAGCTTGAGGGTTTCGCAAAAACGCAGCAGGCCGTTCAACACCTGGGCGCCCTTGGGTTCACGCTGGGCGAGGACAAAGCTGCGGTCGATCTTGATCCCGTCCACCGGGAACTGGTGCAGGTAGCTCAGGGCGGAAAAGCCGGTGCCGAAGTCATCGATATAGACCCGGGCGCCCAGCGCATGGAGCTTGCCGATCCATTGCTGGGTCAGCAGCGCATCGCCCACCAGGGCATCCTCGGTAATCTCCACCGACACCTGGCCCTGGGCCCGGGCCAGAATCTCCAGCAGGCGCTGGCCATGTTCCCGGGAGGCCAGGGTGGCGCTGGAGATGTTGATGGTGATGGGCAGCTCGAAGCCGACCTTGCGCCACGCCAGGTGCTGGCGCACCGCCTGGGACGCCACCCAGAAATCCACCTCGGGCATCAGCTTGGCCTGGCCCAGCCACTGCAGCAGTTCCCAGGGCGACTGCACCTTGCCCTCGCGGTCACGGGCGCGGATCAGCGCTTCGCAACCGCTGCACAAGCCGCTGTCCTTGATCACCTGGGGCTGATACTCCAGGTGGAAGTCGTAGTCGCTCAACTGCTGGATACGGGCCAGTTGCAAGGACTGCTGGGCGGCCTGCTGGTAGGACGCCACCATCGGGTCCAGCTCGAACAGCCGGCCCCGCTCCTCCAGGCCATGGAAGGTGGTGTCGAAAGTTTTCAGGTAGACCTGGGCACTTTGCTCGCCCTGGCGCTGGATACTGCGCACATAGGGCATGTAGATCAGGATGCCGACCCCCAGCAG
>NZ_VYKE01000339.1:0-2033 GCF_032424515.1 Pseudomonas sp. JV245A | reverse complement strand
CGCCGCCGGCACCCTGGGCCTGGCCCCGGCGCTGGCGGTGATGCTGGGGGCCAATATCGGCTCGACCCTGGTGGTCCAGCTGCTCAGCCTCGACCTCTCGCTGGCGGCACCTGTGGCATTGCTGGCGGGCTTCCTGTGCTTTCGCCTGCGGGACGATTCGCGCTTTGAAAGCATCGGCTGCGCACTGATCGGCCTGGGCCTGATGCTGCTGGCCCTGGGCATGCTCGGCGCGACCCTGGGGGCGGTGGAAGGCACCCCGGTGTTCCAGCTGGTGATGACCAGCCTCGACGGCGACCTGCTGCTGGCCCTGCTGGTGGCGCTGCTGCTGACCTGGATGTGCCACTCCAGCGTTGCCGTGGTGCTGCTGATTGCCTCGCTGGCCGGCACTGGGCTGCTGTCGCCGGCCACCAGCATGGCCCTGGTGCTGGGGGTCAACCTCGGCAGCACCCTGCCCTCGCTGCTCAGCGCCAGCGGCAACGTGGCCCGGCGCCTGCCCCTGGGCAACCTGCTGGTGCGCCTGTCGGGAGCGGCGCTGCTGATGCCCTGGATCGCCACCCTGGGCCAGTGGCACGTCATCGAGCAACTGCCTCCGGCACTGCTGGTGGTGGCCCTGCACACCGCCTTCAGCCTGGTGCTGGCGCTGCTGTTCATCGGTTTCACCGGGCCAATGGCCAAGCTGCTGACCCGGCTGCTGCCGGCCCCGGCCGCGGTGACCGACCCGGGCATGCCGCTGTACCTGGACGAAGCCGGCCTGGAAGTGGCTAATATCGGCCTGTCCAACGCCGCCCGCGAAGCCTTGCGCATGGCCGACATGCTCTCGGGCATGCTCGACCGGGTGCTGCAGCTGTTTCGCACCGCCAACCAGGCCAATGCCGATCAGGTGCGCCATATCGATCAGTCCCTGGACCTGCTCAGCGCGGCGATCCGCGCCTACCTGGCGGATATCGGCAAGGAAGGCATCAGCGACCAGGATGCCGACCGCTCCCAGGAAATCCTGCTGCTGGTGATCAACCTGGAACATGCCGGGGACATTCTCGCCACCAGCCTGGCGCACCTGGCCGCGCGGCGCTTGCGCCGTGGCGAGCCGTTTTCCGAGTTCGAGCTGAGCACCCTGTACCCGCTGCACCAGGAACTGCTGGACAGCCTGAGCCTGGCCATCACCGTGTTCCTGCGCGAAGACCTGCCCACCGCCCACCAACTGGTGGCGCGCAAGGAAAACGTACGGCGCCTGGAAGCCGCCGCCAGCCGCGAGCACTTTCGCAAGTTGCGCGAAGACCGTGGCGCCTGGGCCGAATCCGGGGACATTTTCCAGCGCTTGCTGCGCGACTACCGGCGGGTTCACCACCACATCGCCGCCCTGGCCTACCCGGCCCTGGAGCGCGCCGGTGAACGGGACATCGAGCACGCTTACCTCAACGAACCGCTGCCCGGCGAGACCAGCATCAGCCCGGTAAAGGAGAACAGCCCATGCGCGTCCTGATCTGCGCCGGCCGCTACTACGCCGACGACCGCCGGTGCCGCCAGGTCCTCGACGCCTTTCAGCGCCTGCATGAAACCCGCGTGGTGATTCATGGCGGCAGCCAGTTCCTCGGCGCCCATATCGAGGACTGGGCCCGGGACATCGGCGCCGACATCGTCCGCTACCCGCCCAACTGGCAACGCCATGGCAAGCACGCCGAACGCCTGCGCAACGCCTTCATGCTGGCCGACAGCCGCCCCGACATCGTCCTCGCCCTGCCCGGTGGGGAAGACACCGAAGAACTGCTGGCCCAGGCCCGGGCCCGGCAGATCCAGGTTCTGTCGATGGCCGACCAGTAAGCCTCCCTAGCCGCCACCCTCTGCACCGGCCCGCACGCCAGATGCACCGGTGCCCCAACCCAGAACGAGATCCGCCATGTCCAAGCACACCCCACATCGCCCCTCGCGTTCCAGCGCCTTTGGCCACCCTCTGCCTGCCGCGAAAAGCCGCATGCTCAAGCGCAACCTGCTGTTCCTCGCCCTCACCGCCAGCGCGACCGCCACCCTGGCCCTGT
>NZ_VYKE01000034.1:0-47832 GCF_032424515.1 Pseudomonas sp. JV245A | reverse complement strand
GGCAAAGGCCGGCGGGTAGCCCTGCGCCAGCAGATGCTCATGGGTTGATTCACAGCCACCGACTAGCGCCAGCAACAGCGCTGCCCACCCGTACCGCCACATTTTCGTCTCCCAGGCTTCCTCTGCGTGAAGTCTAGAAGGGCGTTTGTCAGCAAGCCGTGAAAGCCGGGTGATCAACCCATTTATCCGTGGCCGCTGGTGCAGGCTGCGACAAGGCTCGCAGCACCTTCCAGGGCCCTTGAGAGCGGCCTCTGGCTGCCTTTAGTAGTGATACCACTTGAGTTCGAGCATGACCTCGTTGACCGGAGTCGCCAGTTGGCTGAACTCCCGCTGTGCGCTCAGGCGCAGGCCCAGGTTGCGCGACAGCTCCCACTGCTGGTTGAGGCTCAGGCTGCGGCGTACCTCGCCATTGGTGAAGTAGTCGCCCTTGGCCTCAAGGCTGAAGTTGCCCAGCGGGTTTTTCCACAGCAGCCCGGAGTTGAAGCCCGCTGCCGGGGCGATGAAACCGGCGAAGTCGGCGTTGTGCTCGACCCGCACCGTGCCCAGGACAAAGCCCAGGGTGTCCTCGCCCAACTGCCAGGTGCCGCCGGCCCCGCCGTTGACGTGGCTGACCAGGGTCTCGTCGTCGTGTTTGCCCGGTACTCGCTCCAGGCCGCCGGTGACCTGCCAGGACCAGGGTTGCAGCAGGTCGTTGCGTGGGGTCAGGGAACGGATGGTCGCCAGGTCCAACTGTTGCAACTGCCAGTGGTTGCCTTCGTACTGGCGCAGCTTCATCTGCAGGATCTCGATCTGCGCCCCCAGGGGGAAGCCTTCGGCGTTGTCGTTGAGGTCGTGATAGGCCATGCGCAGGCCGTACTCGGCGAAGGCCTTGTCGTCCCGGGTGCCGACTCCCAGCTGCCAGGTGCGCGACTGGTGGCCGTCTTCCGGCAGGCCGGGGCGCTGGATCTGCAGCTCCGGTGCCGGGTTCTGGTTGATTGCCCGCAGCAGTTCGAAACTGCGTTGCGAGCGCTGCGCATCTCGTTCCAGGCCGTTGGCCCGGTAGCGTTCAAGACGGTAGGCGGCATCCACGATCAAGGCCTGGCGATCCCGGGGCAGAGCCTTCAGCTCAGGGGCCTGCAATTGCTTCTGGTCAGCGCTGACCTTGAGCACCCATTGCTGTTCTTCCGGGTCCAGGGGCTGGGCGCGGCTCAGCAGCTCCCGCTCCCGGGACGGGCGATAGTCGATGCGTTCCACCAGCCCGGCGTCCTTGACTGCCTTGACCGTATCGGTAGGGATCGCCGTCAGCGGGAACTGTTCGGTCAGGCGCAGGCTGGGGCGCGCCACTTGCAGCAGTTCCAGGAGCCGGTAGGAGCAGTTTTCATCGAAGAAGAAGTAGTCGAACTTGATCTGCTTGAGTTCCCAGACATGCTCCACCATGCGTTCGGTTTCGGCCTGGGTCAGGTTCAGGCGGTATTCCCACAGGTCGCGGTTTTCCAGGCTGCGGTATTCCGAGAGCTTCTCCTGGTAGGGCACCAGAGCGAACAGCCCCGGATAGCCGCCCATCAGGCCTTTCCAGGCGTAGAGAATGCTGTTGTCCGAGCCCTCGATATAGGCCCCGAAGTTGATTGCGTAGCTGAGCAGCGCGGTGTTGTTGCTCTGTACGTCCGCCTGATCGATGCGCAGGAGGGTGTGGCCGAACATCGACGAGGGGCTGTTCAGGTAGGCCGCGGGAAAGATCATCACCGTGCTGTGGGGCGAGACATCCTTGAACCATTGCTTGAACTCGGCGCACTCCACCGCAGGCAAGTCATTCAGGCCCAGTTGCGCCTTGAGCCAGCGGGTGCGGGACGGGTAGACGCACTGGGCATGCTGGTCACCCGCATCGGCGGGGGCGTAGAGGGCGTTCAGAGTCGCGGCCAGCTCAGCGTCGGGATGATGGGCACCGTCGGCAGCGAGGAAGAATTTCGGGTCGCTGACATAACTGCGCCAGCCGCCGAGCTTGGCAGTTTCGTAGTGACCTATGGATATCCAGAAGGGGTCATTGGCCAGTTGCTGCAAACGTTGAGGGTCGATGTGAGGCGCGGCATACAGCGGGGCGCAGACACAGAGCGCCAGGTAGGCAAGGCGTTTGAGCATGTTGGGCAACTTAAGTCGGAAATACAAAGACCCAAGGTGGGCAAGGTCCGGAAAATAAAACCCGCTCCTCGCGAGGAGCGGGTGGGGCGAGCTTAAGCTGGGGTTGCGTACTTGGCCAGGCGCGCGTCGTTTTTCAACACGGCCAGGGTATTGGTGTGCACATCTTCCGCGGTCACGTCAGCCTTGCTGAAGATCTGTTGGAAGTGCTCGTGGGTAACCGCGGCAAAGTGCGCGCGATCCTCAGGGGCTACACCGAGTACCACGGCGTAGGTGGTCAGGGCTTCGCCTTGACCCTTGGCCATGTCTTCGGAGAGCTCGTTCATCATGCCGTTCATGGCGAACCAGGACTTGCCGCCATAGGTCAGCGAGGCATTGGTCGAGCAGCCGTTGGTACCGGAGGTCATGCCGAAAGTGGCGTTGCCTGAAGTGCCGTTGGTGGTGGATGCGAGGAAGTGCGCCGGAGTGCCGCGCTGGCCTTCGAACAGCATGTTGCCCCAGCCGCAATCCGGGCCGCCTGGCGCCTGGGCCATGGCGTTGAGGGATACAGCGGTGAAAAGAGTACCGAGAAGAATCCGTTTCATAGCGTTGTTCTCTTTGTGTGCATACCAATGGACAGGGAGACTGGCCCGTGTGGGCGCCAGTGGGCCGGTTATCTATCCAGCCGCGCAGTTTGGAGTTTAGGCAGGTTCCTCAGGTTCCGTAACTATTTACAAAACAATACCTGAAACAGCTGGTTTTACTTGGTGCGGGTCGTGGCCTGCGGCTTGTCTATGCTTTCCCCTGAGGCGCGCCTTGCCAGCCGGGCATACCCGGCGCCAGAATGCCGCCATCTGCCCCGCCTGATGTAAGGAAGCCCGATGCCTGATCCTGTTGCTGCCAGCCTGCGTCTTGCGCCTGAAGCGCTGACCCGTCCTTTCTCTGCTGAACAGTTCAGCTTCTCCACAACCAATGATCTGGAGCCCTTCCGCGGTGTGCTAGGCCAGGAACGTGCGGTCGAAGCCTTGCAGTTTGGCGTGGCCATGCCGCGCCCCGGCTACAACGTCTTTGTCATGGGCGAGCCGGGCACCGGCCGCTTCTCTTTCGTCAAACGCTATCTGAAGGCCGAAGGCAAGCGCCTGCAGACCCCGTCGGACTGGGTCTATGTCAACAACTTCGACGAGCCCCGGGAACCCCGGGCACTGGAGCTGCCAGCGGGGGCCGCGGGCAGTTTCATCAGCGACATCAACGGCCTGATCGATAACCTGCTGGCCACCTTTCCGGCGGTCTTCGAGCACCCTTCGTACCAGCAGAAGAAGAGCGCCATCGATCGCGCCTTCAACCAGCGCTATGACCGCGCCCTGGATGTGATCGAGCGCCTGGCCCTGGAAAAGGACGTGGCGCTGTACCGCGACAGCAGCAACATCGCCTTTACCCCGATGTTCGAAGGCAAGGCCCTGGACGAGGCTGAGTTTGCCCAGTTGCCCGAGGCCGATCGAGAACGCTTCCACGAGGACATTTCCGCCCTGGAGGAGCGCCTCAACGAAGAACTGGCGAGCCTGCCGCAATGGAAGCGCGAGTCGAGCAACCAGTTGCGCCAGCTCAATGAAGAAACCATCACCCTGGCCCTGCAGCCCTTGCTCGCGCCGCTGTCCGAGAAGTACGCGGAAAACGCCGCGGTCTGCGGTTACCTGCAGGCCATGCAGGTCTATCTGTTGAAGACCGTGGTCGAACAACTGGTGGACGACAGCAAGACCGACGCCGTGGCGCGCAAGCTGCTGGAAGAACAGTACTGCCCGAGCCTGGTGGTCGGTCACCCGGCCAGCGGTGGTGCCCCGGTGGTATTCGAGCCTCATCCGACCTACGACAACCTGTTCGGGCGCATCGAGTACAGCACCGACCAGGGGGCGCTCTACACCACCTACCGGCAGTTGCGCCCTGGCGCCTTGCACCGGGCCAATGGCGGTTTCCTGATTCTGGAAGCCGAGAAGATGCTCAGCGAACCCTTTGTCTGGGACGCGCTCAAGCGTGCCCTGCAATCGCGCAAGCTGAAGATGGAGTCGCCACTGGGCGAGATGGGCCGCCTGGCCACTGTGACCCTGACGCCGCAGGTGATTCCGCTGCAGGTCAAGGTCATCATCATTGGCGCCCGCCAGTTGTATTACACGCTGCAGGACCTGGATCCGGACTTCCAGGAGATGTTCCGGGTACTGGTGGATTTCGACGAAGACATTCCGATGGTGGATGAAAGCCTGGAGCAGTTCGCCCAGTTGCTGAAAACCCGCACCTCGGAAGAGGGCATGGCGCCACTGACCGCCGACGCCGTGGCGCGGCTGGCCACCTACAGTGCGCGCCTGGCGGAGCATCAGGGACGCTTGTCGGCGCGTATCGGTGATCTGTTCCAATTGGTCAGCGAAGCCGATTTCATCCGGCACCTGGCTTCGGATGAAATGACCGACGCCGGGCATATCGAGCGCGCGCTGAAGGCCAAGGCCACGCGTACCGGGCGGGTGTCGGCGCGGATTCTCGACGACATGCTGGCGGGCATCATCCTCATCGACACCGATGGTGCCGCGGTAGGCAAGTGCAACGGCCTGACGGTGCTGGAGGTCGGGGACTCGGCCTTTGGCGTGCCGGCGCGGATCTCGGCCACGGTCTACCCCGGCGGCAGCGGTATCGTCGACATCGAGCGCGAGGTCAATCTCGGCCAGCCGATCCACTCCAAGGGGGTGATGATCCTCACGGGTTACCTGGGCAGCCGTTACGCCCAGGAGTTCCCCCTGGCGATTTCCGCGAGCATCGCCCTGGAGCAGTCCTATGGCTATGTGGACGGTGACAGTGCTTCGCTGGGCGAGGCCTGCACGCTGATTTCGGCGCTCTCCAAAACCCCGCTCAAGCAGTGCTTCGCCATTACCGGCTCGATCAACCAGTTTGGTGAGGTGCAGGCGGTCGGCGGGGTCAACGAGAAGATCGAGGGCTTCTTCCGTCTGTGCGAGGCCCGTGGCCTGACCGGGGAGCAGGGGGCGATCATTCCCCAGGCCAACGTCGCCACACTGATGCTCGACGAGAAGGTCTTGCAGGCGGTGCGAGCCGGGCAGTTCCATGTGTATGCGGTGCGCCAGGCCGATGAGGCCCTGAGCCTCCTGGTGGGCGAGCCGGCTGGCGAGCCGGATGCCGAAGGGCAGTTCCCCGAGGGCAGCGTCAATGCGCGTGTGGTGGAGCGGCTGCGGGTGATTGCCGAGATGATCAGCGAAGACGACCTGAAGGAGGCCGAGAAGGAACAGGCCCAGGAGGCGTTGGCCGATACCAAGCCGGCGTGATGCTGTTCGATGGCGAGGGGAGTATTCCCTCGCCATCGGCGCCAGGCCGCTGACGCCAATTTTTCAAAATAGACCATTCGGCGCCTGTTGGATCGGTCAACTTTGTTTATCAGGCTTTTCTTCTATTCTCAGGGCAAGGAGAACGACAGTCGTCGCTGGATCGAAACAGCCTTGCGTTGAAGGCTGAATAGTGGATCTACCGAGGGTCGCCGCCATGTCGCGCAACCTTTGCCTTACTCGCCAATGCCTTGGCCTGGTTACCCGTATCGAATGCATTGTTCGCCCTTTGGCGGGGGACAACGGTATGTGGACCCTTCTCTTCGCCGCCGGAATGGCCGGTGAACAACCCTCGGCGATCAAGTCCCAGGGGCCGTTCTGCGGACCTGTGGTGGCCGAATCGATCCTCGATTCGATCGTTGAAAGCCTGACTACCCACGGTTACCAACTGGCCGACGATCCGCAGATATGGTGCCTGCATCTGCAGGCCCAACTGCGGCAGATCAACGGTGAGCGGGGGCGTCACGCCGGGGATTTCCAGTTCCATCCCGAACACTGATGGCTAGGGTGGTGTCGACTCGGCTTTGTCGAGTTTGACCTCGAAGCCGTATTCGACGGCATTGAGTTCGCTGCGCTCGTAGCTTTCCAGTTGGCTGGGCTGGCCGTAGAAGTAATGCACGTCGAACAGCGCGGGCCCGTTGTTCGAGGCGCCGTGGCTGACGGCAAGGATCTCCTTCAGGTACTGGCCACTGTCGTCCTTGGCATAGAAGCGCCAGGCATCCGCGGGAAAGAGCTTCTGGTCGACTATCAGGGCATTGCCCTTGAGATCCAGGCCCTTGGGCAGTTGCTGGGCACTGATGGTCTTTTTCTCGATGTTGGCGAGAAACAGCGGGATAGAGCCGACGGCATAGGCCGGGGTTTCCGGGAACAGGTTCAGGTCATAGGTGATGACGCCATGCATGGGGTCGATTTCAAAGGCCTCGTCCGGCAGTTCGATCGGTTCGCCACGCTGGCCCTTGTCGTCCTGAGTGAAGAAGGTCAGCGGGGTGTCGCCGGCATTGAACTCCGAGCCCAGCAGTTCGTCGTTGAAGGTCCGCGGATGGCTGAACTCAATGCGTGCTGCACTGGCATCTTCCACCGATTGGCTGATGGTCACGGACTTTTTCAATGAATCCTCATCAAGCTCCGCGCCCTTGAGGTAGCTGGCGGCCTGATCGTCATAGACCACCACCGGCATCGGCAGTGGCTGGATGTTCTTGTCGGTGGTGAGCCGATCGAAGCGGTGTACCGGCAGGTCGAGGTCCTTGCGGGTCACGCTGGCCTGAGCGAAGTCGAGTACGGCGACCTCCAGCTTGTCGATCTGGCCGTTGAAATACACCTTGGCGTAATGCTGGGTGTGCTGCTGGTCGAAGGCTTTCTGCTCATCCTCCAGTTGCTTCTCGAAGGCCTCGCTCCAGCTCTTCTGCTTCTGCATCTCGGCCAGTTGCTGGCGGTAAAAGGCGACCTGCTGGGCGCTCTCATTGATCGAGCCCGACCGAGAGAGGATTTGCCCGCTGCTGTCCCGAGCCTGCGCCAGCAAGGGGTTGAGGGAGGCGTCGTCGGCTTCCTCAGGCAGGGCGGCGTTATTGCTCAGTTCGATCTCGGCGACATTCTTTTCCAGCGCCAGCAAGGTCAGGCTGATGTTGCCGTCCTGGCGTGGCTTGCCGATGTCGGCCCGGGTCAGTTCGAAGGTCAGGGTGCGGCCGGGAGCTATCACTTCCAGCTTGCCCTGCAGCGAGACCGGCTGCGGCTGGTTCTTGTTGTCCACTTCCAGGCCCTCGATGAAGGGATAGGTCACGGTCAGGTCATCCGGGTTGGTCAGGTTGGAACTGGACGGGCTGAGTTGAATCCCCGGGTCGGTTTCCGACCATTCGGGCTGAAAGGGGATGACCTTCTTGTTGCTCAGGGTGACGGACTGCCACTCCAGGCCATGGGGAAAGGGGAACTGCGCGGGCATGTTGAAGCTGAAGGGGAACACCGGCTGCAGGTCGGTCAGGTAGTCCGAGCTGGAGGGCTTGCGCAGCACGAACAGGCCATTGACGTAGGTGTCCACCAGCGCCTGGGCCGTGGGGTAGTGCTTGAGCAGGGCCAGGCTGTCGTCACCGTATTCGGTTTCGATCGGCTTGCTGTCGAGCTTGATCTGCGCACGCTCGAGCAGCAGCAGTGAGCCGCCGAGGTCGGCGATGGCGTCCTTGAGCTTGGGGTCCTGGATGGCGTCCAGGGATTTTTCAAACTGTGCGGTCCTCTCTTCGAGGCTGGCCTGCTTCTTTTCGTCGCTGGGTGAACAGCCGCCGCTGATCAGCAGCGCCAGACCAAGGCCGAAGCTGGCCAAAGGCAATCGCAAATCCATTTTCCAGTCTTCCTGTCCAGTGTCGGTGGGCGGTGGCAATGGCTTCGACACTAGCAGAAAAAACGTTTGGAAAAACCCGTGGGGCAGGGGATTGTCTGTGGTTTATGGGCTTTTGGCGCGCTGATATACTCGCCGCCGTTTTTACACCGGGTACGAGATTCAATGGAACGTTTTATCGAAAATGCAATGTATGCCTCACGCTGGCTGCTGGCGCCGATCTACTTCGGATTGTCCCTGGGCCTGCTGGCACTGGCATTGAAGTTTTTCCAGGAAGTCTTCCACGTTATTCCCAATGTGTTCTCCATGGCCGAGTCCGACCTGATCCTGGTGCTGCTGTCGCTGATCGACATGGCGCTGGTGGGTGGCCTGCTGGTGATGGTGATGATTTCCGGCTACGAAAATTTCGTGTCGCAGCTGGACATCGATGAGGACAAGGAAAAGCTCAGCTGGCTGGGCAAGATGGATTCTTCGTCGCTGAAGATGAAAGTGGCGGCGTCCATCGTCGCGATCTCCTCGATCCACCTGCTGCGGGTGTTCATGGACGCCAAGAACACCCCCACCGAGTACCTGCTGTGGTACGTGGTGATCCACATGACCTTCGTGATCTCGGCATTTGCCATGGGGTACCTGGACAAGCTGACCAAGCACTGACCGCCCCCTGCCCACCGGACACCAGCCGCCCGGCCGTTGTGAAACGGACGGGCGGCGTTGTTTGTGGCTTGTGCTTTTTCCGGGCGGGGCATATGCCTGTAGGGGTCATGGCTTTCAATTGCACGAGGTGCGCTCATGAACCTGCAGGAAATGAATGCCTACGCCATTGCCGGAAAAGTCGATGAGTTGAACCTGATTTCGCTGGAAGGCGGAATCTACCTGCTTGAGGCGCGCATGCACGGGGCTGCATACCCGTTGAGCGATGCCCATGGGCAGATGTTTCATCTGCGTTCGGTGGAGCATGCCCGTGAAGTGCTGCAGTCGTTTCCCAAGCTGCCGTTCAACCTGATCCACACCTCGGTGCATGACGAGATGTGCGGGTTGTCTGCCAGCGCCGAGGAAAGCCTCAAGGTGCCGATCACCCTGCACTCCGGCTGGTAGCGCCGGGGTTGCGCTGATTGTCGCCGGACTTCTGTGCTAGTCTGCTCGCCCTTTTGGTTCCGGGCGCTCCGGAAGGTGCTGTGTTTCCACGGCCTTTCCCGAGCCGTCCGCACAGCGGAGCAGTGTCATGTCCGAAGTAAATCTGTCCACCGACGAAACCCGCGTCAGCTACGGCATTGGCCGTCAGCTGGGCGACCAACTGCGTGACAACCCGCCACCGGGCGTGAGCCTGGATGCAATCCTGGCCGGTCTGACCGACGCTTTCGCCGGTAAGCCAAGCCGTGTGGGTCAGGAAGAAATGTCTGCCAGCTTCAAAGTCATCCGCGAAATCATGCAGGCTGAAGCCGCTGCCAAGGCTGAAGCGGCTGCCGGTGCCGGTCTGGCATTCCTGGCGGAAAACGCCAAGCGTGAAGGCATCACCACCCTGGCTTCCGGCCTGCAGTTCGAAGTGCTGACCCAGGGCGAAGGCGCCAAGCCATCCCGTGAAGACAGCGTTCGCACTCACTACCACGGCACCCTGATCGACGGCACTGTGTTCGACAGCTCCTACGAGCGCGGCCAGCCTGCCGAATTCCCGGTTGGCGGCGTGATCGCTGGCTGGACCGAAGCGCTGCAACTGATGAACGCCGGTAGCAAATGGCGTCTGTACGTGCCGAGCGAACTGGCTTACGGCGCACAAGGCGTGGGCAGCATCCCGCCGCACAGCGTCCTGGTGTTCGACGTCGAGCTGCTGGACGTTCTGTAACCCCTGTAGGAGCCAGCTTGCTGGCGATGAAGGCTGCGCACTCGCGGTCTGCTCATCGCCGGCAAGCTTGCCCCTTGATCGGCTTAGGTTTCATAGACGGATTTTTGCGCTCAGGCTTTGACCATCGGTACCGGTCGGCCGCAAGGCTCTGGCGTAGCAGAACAAAAACAGGTTGCGCACCAATTCCTTGAGTACCAGCGGTTCGCTGGAGCTCAGGCCGTTCAGGTCCAGATCTCCCTGGTCCTGCAGCTCGTTCAGGGCTTCCTCTTCCAGTACCGCACAGACTTCCCCGGTTTCCCGATGCAGGATTCGCAGGTAAGGGTGTGGGCGGTCCAGCCAGGCATCAATCAAATAAGTCATGGTCGTCATCTCCTTGAATGGGGTTCAATGAGAATAATTCTTATTCAATGAATAGCAAGTGCCTATTGGCGGTTTCTGCTTTTTTCTGTGCAGAAATTGTTTTCGATCAAATCGACTGGCTTTCTGCTAGCAAGGTTGCGGGTTGACCGAGCGGGGAGGGGCGTAGGGGGGGACCCTCTCGCGGCGGGCGCGAGAGGGGGGGATTCAGACCTTGCGGACGAACTCGGACTTGAGTTTCATCGGGCCGATACCGTCGATCTTGCAGTCGATGTCATGGTCGCCATCGCACAGGCGGATGTTCTTGACCTTGGTGCCGACCTTGACCACCAGCGAGGTGCCCTTGACCTTGAGGTCCTTTATCACGGTAATGGTGTCGCCGTCTTGCAGCACGTTGCCCACCGAATCTTTCTTCACGGCTTCATCGGATACGGCTTCGGCTTCACCGCTGGCGGACCACTCGTGGGCACACTCAGGGCAGATCAGCTGGGTGCCGTCCTCGTAGGTGTATTCGGAATTGCATTTTGGGCAGGGTGGCAAAGTGCTCACTTAAGCTCCTCAAAGTCAGGATGGCTAAAAAGCGCACATTGTATAGGGTTTTGTGGGCGAGAGGGGGCGAAGGGGGGCAGGGCAACGAGCCGGCTCCTGTGATGAGCAGGAGCCGGGCTGTTTAGTGGGTGCGGGCGACGGCGAATTCGCTCAGTTCCACCAGGGCATCGCGGTACTCGCTCGGTGGCAGGGCTTCCAGGCAAGTGATGGCGCGCGCGACGTAATCGCGGGCCAGTTGTGCGGTGTAGTCCAGGGAGCCCGAGGCCTCGACGGCGGCACGGATGCTTTCCAGATCTTCGATGCCGCCTTTCTGGATCGCCTGGCGAACCAGGGCTGCCTGCTCCGGTGTGCCTTCGCGCATGGTGTAGATCAGCGGCAGCGTCGGCTTGCCTTCTGCCAGATCGTCACCGACGTTCTTGCCCAGGGTCTCGGCATCGCCGCGGTAGTCCAGCAGGTCGTCCACCAGTTGGAAGGCCACGCCCAGATGGTCGCCAAAGGTGCGCAGGGCCTCGGCCTGTTCCTCGGTGGCGCCGGCCAGTGCGGCGGCGCTGTGGGTCGAGGCTTCGAAGAGCATCGCGGTCTTGCCGCGGATGACTTCCATGTAGGTTTCTTCGGTGGTGCTGGCGTCACGCACCTTGGAGAGCTGCAGGACTTCGCCTTCAGCGATGATCCGGGTGGCCTGGGACAGGATGCGCATGACCGGCATCGAGCCGAGCTCGACCATCATTTCGAACGAGCGCGAGTACAGGAAGTCGCCCACCAGTACGCTGGGAGCGTTGCCCCACATGGCGTTGGCGGTTGAGCGGCCACGGCGCATGCCGGACATGTCGACCACGTCGTCATGCAGCAGAGTGGCGGTGTGCAGGAATTCGATGGTAGCGGCCAGCAGGCGCAGGTCGTCGCCTTCGCGGCCCAGGGCCTTGCCGCACAGCAGCACCAATAAAGGACGCAGGCGCTTGCCTCCGGCCGAGGTGATGTAATCGCCGATTTTGGAAACCAGCGGAACTCGGGAGGTCAGCTGTTTCTTGATGATGCCGTCGACGGCGCTAAAATCGTCCGCCACCGCGCGGTAGAAAGCTTGGGGTTGCATCAGCGACAGGTGCTCCAGAAGGGTTGCGCGGCATGCTAGGACCCACGTCCGCGGGTGTCAAGGCGCGGTCCCGCAAGGCTAAAGCCCCGACGGGCTGTAATTTGTCAGGGTAAAACACTGGGGTATAGTCGCGTGCTGCCATTAAACCCTGGTTTCAGGGGGTTAGGTCCCCGGCGCCAGGGCTGGCAGCGTTGTCCGACGTGGCCTGAACGGCACTTGCAAGGCCATTGAGCCTTGCGTACAATCGCGCACCCTGAACTTCCTGGGCAGCACCTGCCTTACGCAATTGCACTTGGGCCGTTCCAGCCCCATGCAGCCATGCCAGCCAATACCTCTTCTTATAAAGAGCTGGGTGAGCAGGATTATCGGAGAAATACCATGTACGCAGTAATCGTTACCGGCGGTAAGCAATACAAGGTCGCTGAAGGTGAATACCTGAAGATCGAAAAACTGGAAGTCGCTACTGGCGAATCCGTGACTTTTGACCGCGTTCTGTTGGTCGCCAACGGCGACGACGTGAACATCGGCGCACCTGTTGTTGCTGGCGCAACCGTCAAGGCTGAAGTGATCTCCCAAGGTCGTCACGATAAAGTCCGCATCATCAAGTTCCGTCGCCGTAAGCACCACATGAAGCGTATGGGCCACCGCCAGTGGTTCACCGAGATCAAAATCACCGGTATTCAGGCTTAATTTCAGCCTAATTCCTCACTAGGAGAATTGAACTCATGGCACACAAAAAAGCTGGTGGTAGTACCCGTAACGGTCGCGACTCAGAAGCCAAACGCCTTGGCGTGAAGATGTATGGCGGCCAGGTCATCAAGGCCGGCAACATCATCGTGCGTCAGCGCGGCACCCAATTCCACGCTGGCTACGGCGTTGGCATGGGTAAAGATCACACCCTGTTCGCGAAAATCGAAGGCGTGATCAAGTTTGAAGTAAAAGGCGCCTTCGGTCGTCGTTACGTGAGCGTCGTCGCAGCTTAATTGCGCGATCGCTGGAAAAGCCCTGTCTCGCGACGGGGCTTTTTCGTTTGTGGGATGAGTCTCTTGCAAAACTGTTTGTACGAGCTGCCAGCGTTGGATGTTTCGGTCGTTGATTGAGGTCGCTGCGCTCATTTTTGCAAGAGTCTTATGTCTTAGTGCTTTTCAGCTCGCCCGTGTGGCGAGAGGCGTTTGAACATGAAGTTTGTTGATGAAGTATCGATTCGAGTAAAGGCTGGCGACGGCGGCAATGGTTGCATGAGTTTCCGTCGGGAAAAGTTCATCGAGAACGGTGGTCCCAACGGTGGTGATGGTGGTGATGGCGGCTCGATCTACATGGTCGCCGACGAAAACCTCAATACCCTGGTGGACTACCGCTACACCCGGCACTTCGATGCCGAGCGCGGCTCCAACGGCGGCAGTACCGACTGTACCGGCAAGAAGGGTGAGGATCTGGAGCTGCGGGTTCCGGTCGGTACCACGATCATTGATGCGGGCACTCAGGAAGTCATTGGCGACCTGACCAAGGCTGGCCAGCGGTTGATGGTGGTGCAGGGCGGCTGGCACGGTTTGGGCAACACCCGTTTCAAGTCCAGTACCAACCGTGCGCCGCGCCAGACCACTCCGGGCAAGCCGGGTGAGCAGCGTGATCTCAAGCTGGAGCTGAAGGTGTTGGCGGACGTGGGTCTGCTGGGCTTGCCGAATGCGGGCAAAAGTACCTTTATCCGCTCGGTGTCCGCGGCCAAGCCGAAGGTGGCCGATTACCCGTTCACCACCCTGGTGCCGAACCTGGGTGTGGTCAGCGTCGATCGCTGGAAGAGCTTCGTGATCGCCGACATTCCGGGTCTGATCGAGGGTGCTTCCGATGGTGCCGGCCTGGGGATTCGCTTCCTCAAGCACCTGGCGCGTACGCGCATCCTGCTGCACCTGGTGGACATGGCGCCGCTGGATGAAAGCAGTCCGGCGGATGCGGCGGAGGTGATTGTCAATGAGTTGATGAAGTTCAGCCCGTCCCTGGCCGAGCGCGAGCGCTGGCTGGTGCTGAACAAGTCCGATCAGATCCTCGAGGAAGAGCGTGAAGAGCGGGTCAAGGAAATCGTTGATCGCCTGGAGTGGACGGGGCCGGTATACGTGATCTCGGCCATCTCCAAGGATGGTACCGAGCGCCTGAGCCGCGACATCATGCGTTACCTGGAGGATCGTGCCGATCGCCTGGCAGCCGACCCTGCCTATGCCGACGAGTTGGCTGAGCTGGATCAGCGCATCGAAGACGAGGCGCGTGCCCAGTTGCAAGCCCTCGACGATCAGCGTGCTCTGCGCCGCAGTGGCGTGAAGAGCGTCCATGACATCGGTGATGATGACTGGGACGAAGAAGACGTTGACGATGAAGATGGTCCGGAAATCATTTACGTCCGCGACTGATTCGGCAGGAGCGGGCTTGCCCCGCGAAGACGGTTTATCTGGCAGGGTGCGGTGTTATCATCGCAGCCAAGCCAGCTTCCAAGGCGCCGCTCATTTGAGCGGCGTTTTGGTGTCTGCAGGATACAAATACGAATAACCCCATGAGTGGCGCTCGGTCGCGTCGCTCGCTGGCAAAGGTTGAATAAGATGCGGAGCAAGGTGACAGGTGCGCAGCGCTGGGTCGTTAAGATCGGCAGTGCGCTGCTGACGGCGGACGGCAAGGGGCTGGATCGCACGGCAATGGGTGTGTGGGTGGAGCAGATGGTGGCCTTGCATGAGGCTGGCGTCGAGCTGGTACTGGTTTCCTCCGGTGCTGTAGCGGCCGGCATGAGTCGCCTGGGCTGGACCGCACGACCGAGTGCGATGCATGAGTTGCAGGCCGCTGCGGCCATCGGCCAGATGGGGCTGGTGCAGGCCTGGGAGTCGAGCTTTGCCGAGCATGGCCGGCATACTGCACAGATTCTCCTGACCCATGACGACCTCTCCGATCGCAAGCGCTACCTCAATGCTCGCAGTACCTTGCGTGCCCTGGTGGAGCTCAAAGTGATCCCGGTGATCAACGAGAACGACACCGTGGTGACCGACGAGATCCGCTTTGGCGACAACGATACTCTGGCGGCGCTGGTGGCCAACCTGGTTGAGGCTGATCTGCTGGTGATTCTTACCGACCGTGACGGCATGTTCGATGCCGACCCGCGTAACAATCCTGATGCCCAGCTGATCTATGAGGCGCGGGCCGACGACCCGGCGCTGGATGCGGTGGCTGGTGGTACGGGTGGTGCGCTGGGGCGTGGCGGCATGCAGACCAAGTTGCGTGCGGCGCGGCTGGCTGCGCGTTCCGGGGCGCATACGATCATCGTTGGTGGGCGTCTGGAGCGCGTGCTGGACCGCCTCAAGGCTGGCGAGCGCATCGGCACCTTGCTGTCGCCGGAGCGCGGCATGCTGGCGGCGCGCAAGCAGTGGCTGGCCGGGCATCTGCAGACCCGCGGCACCCTGGTGCTGGATGAGGGGGCGGTGTCGGCTCTGTCCCAGGGTAACAAGAGCCTGTTGCCGGTGGGGGTCAAGCAGGTCCAGGGTGGTTTCCGGCGTGGTGAGATGGTGGTGTGCGTAGCGCCGGATGGTCGTGAGATTGCTCGTGGCCTGGCCAACTACAGTGCGCTTGAGGCGCAGAAGATCATTGGTCAGCCGTCCGACGCTATTGTCGGTGTCCTGGGGTATATGGCGGAGCCTGAATTGGTACACCGCGATAACCTGATTCTGGTGTAAGTGGCGTAAGGAAAAACGTATGCGCGTAGCAAAAGGATTGTTGGGCTTGCTCTTGGCGATGCCGTTCATGGCTTCGGCCGAGGAGATTGGCCAGGTGTCCACGGTGTTCAAGTTTGTCGGGCCGAATGATCGGATCGTGGTCGAGGCGTTCGATGATCCCAAGGTCGATGGGGTGACGTGCTATCTGTCGCGAGCCAAGACGGGTGGGCTCAAGGGTGGCCTGGGCCTGGCGGAAGATCGTGCGGAGGCCTCCATTGCCTGTCGTCAGGTGGGGCCTATTGCGTTCAAGGGTGAGCTCAAGGATGGCGACGAGGTATTCAAGGAGCGCACCTCGCTGGTATTCAAGACCATGCAGGTGGTGCGTTTCCTGGATAAGAAGCGCAATACCCTGGTGTACCTGGTCTACAGCGATCGCCTGATCGAGGGTAGTCCGCAGAATGCGGTGACGGCTATCCCGATCCTGCCCTGGCCGCACCCGTAACGGAGTTTCTCCTGGCATGCTGGCCCTCTGTTGGGGGCGGGGCTGGTTTGCCGGGTGGGTAAAACGCGGGCAATAAAAAACCGACCCTTGGGTCGGTTTTTTAACAAGCGTGTCGCTTAGGCTGCAGCAGCAAGGTTCAGAGCCTTGATGTGGCCATTCAGACGACCTTTATGGCGAGCAGCCTTGTTCTTGTGGATGATGCCTTTATCGGCCATGCGGTCGATAACTGGCACAGCCAGAACATAAGCAGCTTGCGCTTTTTCAGCGTCTTTTGCGTCGATGGCTTTAACTACATTCTTGATGTAGGTACGAACCATGGAACGCAGGCTGGCGTTGTGGCTGCGACGCTTCTCAGCCTGTTTTGCACGTTTTTTGGCGGAAGGTGAGTTGGCCACCGTCGAGCTCCTCGAAAGACTTTTTGGGAAATAGCAAACAAAATAGGCCGCGAATCATGCCGATGAGTTGAAGTCTTGTCAAGGGCGGGTGATGCGTTCCGCTGAGTGGTCGATCTGAAGAGGCGGGATATTTATTTCCGGCGCTTGACCTGTAAACTCGCGAGCTTTGGCTCTGTGCTGTTGCGGCGCGGAGTATCGCATAAGTGGGTGTCTTTTCGCCTGCTGTTTATCTACAAGGCGCAAAACCTTTTCATGAACCTGCTCAAGTCGTTGGCCGCCGTCAGCTCTATCACGATGCTTTCCCGGATACTGGGGTTTGTGCGTGACACCATCATCGCGCGCACTTTCGGTGCCGGGATGGCCACCGATGCCTTCTTCATTGCCTTCAAGCTGCCCAACCTGCTGCGGCGCATCTTTGCCGAAGGAGCGTTCTCCCAGGCGTTCGTGCCGATCCTGGCGGAATACAAGAGCCAGCAGGGGGAAGAGGCGACCCGTACGTTCATTGCCTATGTCTCGGGTCTGCTGACCCTGGTCCTGGCGCTGGTGACGGCTTTGGGCATCATCGCCGCGCCCTGGGTGATCTGGGCCACGGCACCGGGGTTCGTCGACTCTCCGGAAAAGTTCGCCCTGACCTCTGACCTGTTGCGGGTGACCTTTCCTTATATATTGCTGATCTCGCTGTCGTCTCTGGCCGGGGCAATCCTCAATACCTGGAATCGTTTCTCGGTGCCGGCCTTCGTGCCGACCCTGCTCAACGTCAGCATGATCATTTTTGCGGTGTTTCTCACGCCGTACTTCGATCCGCCAGTGATGGCTCTGGGCTGGGCGGTGCTGGCTGGTGGCCTGGCGCAGTTGCTGTATCAGCTGCCGTACCTGAAGAAGATCGGCATGCTGGTGCTGCCACGCCTGAACCTGCGGGATACCGGGGTCTGGCGGGTGATGAAGCAGATGCTGCCGGCGATTCTCGGGGTTTCGGTGAGCCAGATCTCGTTGATCATCAACACCATCTTCGCCTCTTTCCTGGTAGCCGGTTCGGTGTCGTGGATGTATTACGCCGACCGCCTGATGGAGCTGCCGTCCGGTGTGCTGGGGGTGGCGCTGGGCACCATTCTTCTGCCGACCCTGGCCAAGACCTACGCCAGCAAGGACCGCCACGAGTATTCGCGGATTCTCGATTGGGGCCTGCGCCTGTGTTTCATCCTGGTGCTGCCGTGCTCCCTGGCCCTGGGTATCCTCGCCGAGCCGCTGACCGTGTCACTGTTCCAATACGGTGAGTTCAGTGCCTTCGATGCGTCCATGACCCAGCGTGCGCTGGTGGCTTATGCCGTGGGTTTGCTGGGGATCATCGTGATCAAGGTGCTGGCGCCGGGCTTCTATGCGCAGCAGAACATTCGTACACCGGTGAAAATCGCCATCTTTACGCTGATCGTCACCCAACTGCTGAACCTGGCCTTTATCGGCCCCCTGAAACACGCGGGCCTGGCCCTGGCCATCAGCGCCGGGGCCTGTATCAACGCCGGACTGCTTTTCTACCAGTTGCGCAAGCAACAGATGTTCCAGCCGCTGCCAGGGTGGGGGCGGTTCACCTTGAAGTTGCTGTTGGCGGTAGCGGTCATGTCCGCGGTATTGCTGGGCCTGATGCATTTCATGCCGGCCTGGGATCAAGGCCATATGCTCCAGCGGTTCCTGCGCCTGGGCGTGCTGGTGGTGGCTGGGGTGGTGGCATATTTCGGCATGCTGGCGCTGCTGGGCTTCCGTTTGCGCGACTTCAATCGCAAGGCCTTGAACTGACGGCTGTTTAGTCGCCAGGGCAGGGCAGGCATCGGTTTTGTCGGATCAACCACATTGGGTGCGGTGCTGCCTGTCGTCGGCCGCCGGGTGTGGTTATAATCGACCACTTTATGAGCAAGAAGCGCGTTATGCAGCTGGTTCGAGGCCTCCACAATCTGCGCCCCCAGCATCGGGGCTGCGTCGCCACTATTGGCAACTTTGACGGTGTTCACCGTGGTCACCAGGCTATCCTGGGCCGGCTGCGCGAACGTGCGCTCGAGTTGGGCGTGCCCAGCTGCGTGGTGATTTTCGAGCCCCAGCCGCGGGAATTCTTTGCCCCCGAGACGGCTCCGGCGCGTCTGGCCCGCCTGCGGGACAAGCTGCAGTTGCTGGCTGACGCCGGTGTCGACCGGGTGCTGTGCCTGGCCTTCAACCAGCGCCTGAGCAAACTCAGCGCCAGCGAGTTCGTCGAGCGAATCCTGGTGGATGGCCTGGGTGTACAGCACCTGGAAGTGGGTGATGACTTCCGCTTCGGTTGCGACCGGGTCGGTGATTTTGACTTCCTGCAGCAGGCCGGAGCCACCCACGGCTTTACCGTCGAGGCGGCGCAGACCGTCGAGCTCGACGGCCTGCGGGTGAGTAGTACCCAGGTCCGCAATGCCCTGGCCGCCGCCGATTTCGATCTGGCCGAGCGCCTGCTGGGTCGCCCGTACCGCATTGCCGGGCGGGTGTTGCACGGCCAGAAACTGGCGCGCCAGTTGGGTACGCCCACTGCCAATGTGCAGTTGAAACGCCGTCGCGTGCCGCTTTCCGGGGTGTACCTGGTGAGTGTCGATCTCGATGGCAAGACCTGGCCCGGCGTCGCCAATATCGGCGTGCGGCCCACGGTCGCAGGTGATGGCAAGGCCCACCTGGAAGTACATCTTTTAGATTTTGCCGGCGATCTGTATGACCGGCGTTTGACGGTGGTTTTCCACCACAAGCTGCGTGAAGAGCAGCGTTTCGCCTCCCTGGAGGCGTTGAAGACGGCGATCAATGCGGATGTTGCCGCCGCCCGTGCCCAAGTGGCACGTATCCATAGCGCCAATCGCTAATGAAGAGCCTTAAATGACCGACTATAAAGCCACGTTAAACCTTCCGGACACCGCCTTCCCAATGAAGGCCGGCCTGCCTCAGCGCGAACCACAGATTCTGCAGCGTTGGGACAGCATTGGCCTGTACGGAAAGTTGCGCGAGATTGGCAAGGATCGTCCCAAGTTCGTACTGCACGACGGTCCTCCCTATGCCAACGGCTCGATTCACATCGGTCATGCGGTCAACAAGATTCTCAAGGACATGATCATCCGCTCGAAAACCCTGGCGGGTTTTGACGCGCCTTACGTTCCTGGCTGGGACTGCCACGGTCTGCCGATCGAGCACAAGGTCGAGGTGACCCACGGCAAGAACCTGTCCTCGGACCAGACCCGCGAGCTGTGCCGCGCCTACGCTTCCGAGCAGATCGAAGGGCAGAAGGCCGAGTTCATCCGCCTGGGTGTGCTGGGCGACTGGGCCAATCCCTACAAGACCATGAACTTCGCCAACGAGGCCGGCGAAATCCGTGCCCTGGCGGAAATGGTCAAGGGCGGCTTCGTGTTCAAGGGCCTGAAGCCGGTGAACTGGTGCTTCGACTGCGGCTCGGCCCTGGCTGAAGCAGAAGTCGAGTATCAGGACAAGAAGTCCGCGACCATCGACGTGGCCTTCCCGGTCGCCGACGAAGCCAAGCTGGCCGGCGCCTTCGGCCTGGCCAAGCTGGCCAAGCCTGCTGCCATCGTGATCTGGACCACCACCCCCTGGACCATCCCGGCCAACCAGGCGCTGAACGTACACCCTGAGTTCAACTATGCCCTGGTCGACACCGGCGAACGCCTGCTGGTGCTGGCCGAAGAGCTGGTGGAATCCTGCCTGGCCCGCTACAACCTGGAAGGCTCGGTGATTGCCACGGCTCCAGGTTCGGCCCTGGAACTGATCAATTTCCGTCATCCGTTCTACGATCGTCTGTCGCCGGTGTATCTGGCCGAATACGTGGAGCTGGGTGCTGGCACTGGCGTGGTTCACTCGGCCCCGGCCTATGGTGAAGACGACTTCGTGACCTGCAAGCGTTATGGCATGGTCAACGACGACATCCTCAACCCGGTGCAGAGCAACGGTGTCTACGCGACATCGCTGGAGTTCTTCGGCGGCCAGTTCATCTGGAAGGCCAATCCGGCCATTGTCGACAAGCTGAGCGAAGTCGGTGCGTTGCTGCACACCGAAACCATCAGCCACAGCTACATGCACTGCTGGCGCCACAAGACCCCGCTGATCTATCGCGCCACCGCGCAGTGGTTCGTTGGCATGGACAAGCAGCCGGAAGCCGGCGACACCCTGCGCCAACGCGCCCTGCAAGCCATCGAAGACACCCAGTTCGTACCGGCCTGGGGCCAGGCACGCCTGCACTCGATGATCGCCAACCGCCCGGACTGGTGCATCTCCCGCCAGCGCAACTGGGGTGTGCCGATCCCGTTCTTCCTGAACAAGGAAAGCGGCGACCTGCACCCACGCACTGTCGAGCTGATGGAAGAAGTGGCCCAGCGCGTCGAGCAGGAAGGCATCGAGGCCTGGTTCAAGATGGACGCCGCTGAGCTGCTGGGCGACGAAGCCGCCCAGTACGACAAGATCAGCGACACCCTGGACGTCTGGTTCGACTCCGGCACCACTCACTGGCACGTGCTGCGCGGTTCGCACCCCATGGGCCACGAAAGCGGTCCGCGGGCCGACCTGTACCTGGAGGGCTCCGACCAGCACCGTGGCTGGTTCCACTCGTCCCTGCTCACCGGTTGCGCCATCGACAACCACGCGCCGTACCGCGAACTGTTGACCCACGGCTTCACCGTGGACGAGAACGGCCGCAAGATGTCCAAGTCCCTGGGCAACGTGATCGCGCCACAGAAGGTCAACGACACCCTGGGTGCCGACATCATGCGCCTGTGGGTCTCGGCCACCGACTACTCCGGCGAGATGGCGGTTTCCGATCAGATCCTGCAGCGCAGCGCCGACGCCTACCGGCGGATCCGCAACACTGCGCGTTTCCTGCTTTCCAACCTGAGCGGCTTCAACCCGGCCACCGACCTGCTGCCGGCCGAAGACATGCTGGCCCTGGACCGTTGGGCCGTGGACCGTACCTTGTTGCTGCAGCGCGAGCTGGAGCTGCACTACGGCGAATACCGCTTCTGGAACGTCTACTCCAAGGTGCACAACTTCTGCGTGCAGGAGTTGGGCGGCTTCTACCTCGACATCATCAAGGACCGCCAGTACACCACCGGCGCCAACAGCAAGGCGCGCCGCTCGGCGCAGACCGCGCTGTACCACATCTCCGAAGCGCTGGTGCGCTGGATCGCACCGATCCTGGCCTTCACCGCCGATGAGCTGTGGGAATACCTGCCGGGCGAGCGTAACGAATCCGTGATGCTCAACACCTGGTACGAAGGCCTGACCGAATTGCCCGCGGACTTCGAACTGGGCCGCGAGTACTGGGAAGGCGTGATGGCCGTCAAGGTTGCGGTGAACAAGGAGCTGGAAGTTCAGCGCGCGGCCAAGGCCGTCGGTGGCAACCTGCAAGCCGAAGTCACCCTGTTTGCCGAGGATGGCCTGGCCGCTGACCTGGCCAAGCTGAGCAACGAACTGCGTTTCGTGCTGATCACCTCGACCGCCAGCCTGGCCCCGTTTGCCCAGGCACCAGCGGACGCCGTGGCCACCGAAGTACCGGGCCTCAAGCTCAAAGTCGTCAAGTCGGCCTTCCCCAAGTGCGCCCGTTGCTGGCACTGCCGTGAAGACGTCGGTGTGCACCCTGAGCACCCGGAAATCTGCGGTCGTTGTGTAGACAACATCAGCGGAGCAGGCGAGGTCCGTCACTATGCCTAACGCCGCAGGCCGTTTCGGCCGTCTGGGCTGGCTGTGGTTGAGCGTGCTGGTCCTGGTCATCGACCAGGTCAGCAAGCTGCACTTCGAAAGTTCGCTGAGCATGTACCAGCAGATTGTGGTGATCCCGGATTACTTCAGTTGGACCCTGGCCTACAACACCGGCGCCGCCTTCAGCTTCCTCGCTGACGGCTCCGGCTGGCAGCGCTGGCTGTTCGCCCTGATCGCGATTGCGGTCAGTGCGGTGCTGGTGGTCTGGCTCAAGCGTCTGGGGCGCAATGAAACCTGGCTGGCCATCGCTCTGGCGCTGGTGCTGGGCGGGGCCCTGGGTAACCTGTACGACCGCATCGCACTGGGCCATGTGATCGATTTCATCCTGGTGCACTGGCAGAACCGCTGGTACTTCCCGGCATTCAACTTCGCCGACAGTGCCATTACCGTTGGCGCGGTGATGCTGGCCCTGGATATGTTCAAGAGCAAGAAAACCGGAGAAGCCGTTCATGACTGAACAGGTATTGACTGAGCAACGCATCGGTCAGAACACGGAAGTCACTTTGCATTTCGCATTGCGCCTGGAGAACGGCGACACCGTAGACAGCACGTTCGACAAGGCCCCGGCGACCTTCAAGGTCGGCGATGGCAACCTGCTGCCAGGGTTCGAGGCGGCGCTGTTCGGCTTCAAGGCCGGCGACAAGCGCAACCTGACCATCGAACCGGAAAACGCCTTCGGCCAGCCCAACCCGCAGAACGTGCAGGTCATCCCGCGTTCGCAGTTCCAGGACATGGAGCTTTCGGAAGGCTTGCTGGTGATCTTCAACGATGCGGCGAACACCGAGTTGCCAGGTGTGGTCAAAACTTTCGATGACGCGCAGGTGACCATCGATTTCAACCACCCGCTGGCCGGCAAGACCTTGACCTTCGACGTTGAAATCATCGACGTCAAAGCGCTTTAAAAGCATCGCCGGCATGCCGTCTTCTATTATCCAGGAGCCGGCTGCAGGCGATCCGCTGTCTACAACGATCTAACTTCTTGCGCGCAAGACACGAGGCACAGCATGCAAATCAAACTCGCCAACCCCCGTGGCTTCTGCGCCGGCGTGGACCGGGCGATCGAAATCGTCAATCGCGCCCTGGAAGTCTTCGGGCCGCCGATCTACGTCCGGCATGAAGTGGTGCACAACAAATTTGTCGTCGAAGACCTGCGCAATCGTGGAGCGATCTTCGTCGAAGAGCTGGACCAGGTGCCGGATGATGTCATCGTCATCTTCAGCGCCCACGGTGTTTCCCAGGCGGTGCGCAGCGAGGCTGCAGGTCGTGGCCTCAAAGTGTTCGACGCCACCTGCCCGCTGGTGACCAAGGTGCATATCGAAGTGGCGCGCTACAGCCGCGACGGCCGTGAATGCATCCTGATCGGCCACGCCGGCCATCCCGAGGTCGAAGGCACCATGGGCCAGTACGACGCCAGCAATGGCGGCGCCATCTACCTGGTGGAAGACGAAAAGGATGTGGCCGAATTGCAGGTGCGCAACCCCGAGCGCCTGGCATTCGTGACCCAGACCACCTTGTCCATGGATGACACCAGCCGGGTGATCGATGCCCTGCGTACACGTTTCCCGGCCATCGGCGGGCCGCGCAAGGATGACATCTGCTACGCCACGCAGAACCGTCAGGACGCGGTCAAGCAACTGGCCGACGAATGCGACGTGGTGCTGGTGGTCGGCAGCCCCAACAGCTCCAACTCCAACCGCCTGCGCGAGCTGGCCGAACGCATGGCCACCCCGGCCTACCTGATCGACGGTGCCGAAGACCTGCAGCGCAGCTGGTTCGATGGTGTGGAGCGCATCGGCATTACCGCCGGCGCCTCGGCCCCGGAAGTGCTGGTGCGTGGCGTGATCCAGCAACTGCAGGCCTGGGGTGCCACCGGCGCCGATGAGCTGGCCGGCCGCGAAGAAAATATCACCTTCTCCATGCCCAAAGAGCTGCGGGTTCGCTCGCTGCTCTGATCAGCCGACGCCTGCACACAAGGCCTGCTCGGCGTTTTCGCTGCGCAGGCTGACCCTCCCGCTACGTGACAGCACCACTTGATGGCGGCTGTACTCCTGGCCTGCCTGGCAGACATGGAGTGTTCCGGCCTGGAAGGCGCCACTGGGCAGCAGCGGATGGCCCAGGGCACTGAAGCGCACGAAGTGCTGCACCGGGCGATTGCCCACGATCAATACCTGCCCACTGCCTTGGCGCTCGATCAGTTGCGGGTTGCGTGCGTCCTGGGCGCCCTTGCCGCTGATATCCAGGATGATCCTCCAGCCCCGGCTCCAGTCGTCTTCCAGCCCATGGATCAGGACCGTGCGCTGGTGCAGGATCGCTGCCGCCCGGGCGTTGCGCAGGCCACTGGCGAGCATCTGCGCGGCGTCCTGCTGGCGATTGGAGCGCAGCAGCTCACTCATGGCGCTACCGGAAAGCGGCAGCAGCAGGGCCAGCAGAACCAGTGTGGTCAGCAGTTCAATCAGGCTGAAGCCTTTCTCATGCATGGGGTCTCCCTCCCTGGGGACGACGGTTTCACGCAATCCGTGCGTGTTCATTGAGCAAATGGCCAAAGCGCCGGTCTATGGAGGGTCCGGGCGCTTGCCTGTTATAGCCGATGACACTTCCAAGGCCGGCCATGAATTTGCATACAAAGGGTTTCACCTTGCTGGAATTGCTCGTCGCCCTGGCGATCGCGGCCCTTCTTCTGGGCCTGGTGGTGCCAGCCTATCGCACCACCGTGCAGCGAGTGCGTGCCGACACCGAGATCAATCAACTACGCCAGGCCCTGGCTTACGCACGGTTGGAAGCGATCAATCGCCGCCAGAGGGTCGGGATTCGCCCGGCTGCCAAGGACGCTCCCTGGAACGGCGAATTGATGGTGTATGCGGGGCAGGACCCCGGAGGCAATGTATTGCGGGTTGTTCCAGCCATCAGTCCGGGCGCCACCCTGACGCTAACCTCAGATGACCACAGCATCGATTTCAATCGCCTCGGCGGCTTGGCGGCCAGTGATGCGCTGCACATCGTCTATGGACTGGACCAGCAGCGGCGGGTGATCAGTGTCTGTCTCAATGGGCGGGTGATAGCAGCGGAGAACTGCGGATGAACGTGCGGGATGCACAGGATGGCATGACCCTGATCGAGGTGCTGGTGGCGCTGTTGATACTGGCGGTGGGCCTGCTGGGTGCGGCGGCGGTGCAGATCAAGGCGCTGCAGTACACCGACAGCTCGCGGATGACCACCCAGGCCAGCTTTATCGCCTATGACATGCTCGACCGGATCCGCGCCAACGCCGCCGCCGACTACAGCGTGGCGATGCCGGCCGAGGGCAACCCGGGCAATGTGCGGGATCAGGACCTGTACGACTTCGCCGCCAATATCGCGAGCTTCGCCGGCCCCAGCGGCAAGGGCAGCATCAGCGTCAAGCAGCATGTCTACACCATTCGCATCACCTGGGACGACTCCCGTGCCGAAGGCCGGGGGGGCAGCCTGCGTAGCCTGGAGCTCAGCAGCCGGGTTGCAGCGCAACCGGGAGGCTTGCCGTGAACCGGGCCGATAGTGGCTTCGGCCTGGTGGAGATGATGCTGGCACTGGCGTTGAGCCTGGTGCTGGTACTGGGGGTGGCCCAGGTATTCATTGCGGCGAAGAACACCTACCAGAGTCAGAGCGCTGCCGCCTACCTGCAGGAGGATGCTCGCTTTGTCCTGAGCAAGATGCTTCAGGAAATCCGCATGGTGGGGCTGTTCGGTTGCCTGCGGACCATCAGTGATGCCAGCACGGCACGGGAGTTCTCGCACTATGCGGCGACGCCGATCCAATGGGACAACGCCGAGCAGAAACTGACCCTGATCACCGCCGATGTCGGGGACGATGGCGGTACGCCGACCTGGAGCGTGGTCAGCGACTGCCAGCACAGCGCCGTAGCCTATTCAGGCGCTCATCGAGGGGCCGGCGCTGAGCAGGTGTTCGCCCTGCGCCGGCTGTTCTACAGCCTGAAGAATCGCCAGTTGCTGCTGGGCAGCGGCCTTGGCAAGCAGCAAGCGGTGCTGCTGGACAACGTCGAAGCCTTTGATGTGAGTTTCGGCATGGCCCGTTCGGCCACCGACATTGCCGCCTCCAGCTACAGTCGCAACCCGTTGGACCCGGAACGGATCCGCAGTGTGCGCTTGCGCCTGACCCTGGTCGACCCCCATGACCGCGTGCGCCCGCAGACCTATAGCGTGGTCGCGGCCCTGCGCAACAGGTTGCCCTGATGACGCGCTTGCGAGGTCGGGTACCTCTCGGGCAGCGGGGCATGGCGTTGCTGGTCAGCCTGGTGTTCCTGTTGCTGCTGACCCTGATCGGGCTCTCGTCGCTGCAGAGCGCCACCCTGCAGGAAAAAATGGCCGCCAGCCTGGCTCTGCACAACCGCGCATTCCAGGCCGCCGAAGCCGCGCTGCGGGTGGGGGAGAGTGCGGTGCAGCAGGATGATTTTCGCTTGCCGGTATGTGCCAGCCCTGCTCAGTGTGCGCCTCCCGCCGAATCAGCGCTGGTCAAGGCTCCTGGAGTCAATGCTGCTTCGGCGGTGCTGTGGATCGCTAGCGGCTCTGGCTTCTACGGGGTGCAGAACCTCGGTGTTTCACAGGATGCGGTGAATGTGCCGAGCAATACTCCAGCCACCTTGTATCGCGTGACCGCTGTCGGTCTGGCCGGGCAATCGCGCAGTGTGCTGGAGAGCATCTATGCCAAGTATTGATCGGGGTATGCGTCGGCCCGGCTGGCGAAGCCTGGGCGCGCTGCTGCTGAGCCTGTTGCCGGTGCCTCTAGCCATGGCGTTCAACCCTGCCAGCACCCCGCTTCTTGGTGCCGCGGCGGTGGCGCCGAACGTGATGCTGGTGCTGGATGACTCCCTGGGCATGAACAGCATTGTCCATGCCCGGGAGTTCGATCCGCTGCTCGCCCGGGCTGCGGTCTGGCGCTGTGCCGGAGTGGGGGGCGAGTGTGCTCGGGGTGAGCGGCTTGCAGGCCAGGTGATTGCCTTGTCCAGCCTTGGCGAGTCGGGGTGCCGAGCAGGCTTTCACAGCTTCCATGATCCCGAGCGTGGGGTGCGCTGCCTGAAGCTGCCGGACCCGGTTGGGGCGGGAAATACGCTGTACTCCGCGGACTACCTGTCCTGGCTACTGGCGCAGGCCAAGGGACGGGAGCGAGACTTCACTGACGGTTCCATTCCCAACGACTACCGGATGAATGTGGCTCGGCGGCTGGCCACGGCCCTGGTTACCCGGTATCGCTGGCTGCGCCTGGGGTTGGCCACCTTCAACCCGCCGGCCCCGGGTGATCCGGGCCCTGGGGGTTACATTGCCCGTCCCATCAGTGACCTGTCGGCCATTGAAGGCGCTGTGAGCCCGGCCCAGGCCGAGGCCAATTACCAGGCCCTGCTGGCGACAATCAACGGCCTCAAGGCCGGCGGTCATACGCCGTTGGCGGAAACCTACTACGAGATCACCCGCTATCTGCGCGGCATGGTGCCGTACTACAACCTTTCACCGGCGCTCTACAGCAGCCCCATTCAATACCGTTGCCAGAAGAACTACGGGGTGGTGATCAGTGCCGGTGCGGCGGATCACGATACTCAGTTCCCGCTCAACGACCCTTTGGGGGCGGGGCGCCTGCCCAACTGGGACGGGATCGGCAACGATGGTGGCGAGCGCGATGGGCAGACCCTGTTCCTCGATGACCTGGCCAAGTTCGCCTTCGATATCGACTTGCGTGGCCCAGGAGTGGATGAGGCCGGTAAAAGCTGGGCGGCGGTGGATTTCCCCCGTCAGTACCTGAATACCTTCACGGTGGGTTTCCAGGCCCACAATCCTCTGCTGATGGGTGCTGCGGACTACGGCCAGGGTGAGTATTTCCAGGCCCGCAGCAACCTTGAAGGCGTGCTGGCAGGCGTTCTGGGCGAAGGCGTAGCCAGTGCCGTGACTGCCGGCAGTGGTGTACTGGATGCCGCCAGTGGTCGTTATTACCAGAGCCAGTACGACCCGGTCGATTGGCATGGCACGATCCGCGCCTACGGCATCGACAATCAGGGCCGAGTGGCTGTCGGTTCGCCGTTGTGGAGCAGCGATAGTGGCGTGGATGGTGCCGGCGCGGCGGTAATCCATGAGACCTGGAACACTGCCAGCCGGCGTCCGGTGAGCCTGGCCTACGGCAACTTGTCCACCGCTCAGCGTGGCGAACTTGAGCAGTCGTTGCCTGCAGGTGTCAGTGGCGCCGAGCTATTGGACTGGAGCCAGGGCCGCTCCGTGAGCGGGCTCAGGGAGCGCCGCTATCAGTTGGGAGATATCGTCAATTCGCCGCTGGTGCTGGCAACTGCCGGGCAGCGCAGTGCTGTCGATGGGGCTGCCGGGGGCGACTACAGCCGCTACCTGGCACAGAAAGCCACGGCCATGGCGACGCGCTTGTTGGTGAACAGCAATGACGGGTTGTTCAATGTGCTGGACCCGGCCAGCGGTGAGCGCCTCTATGGCTACATGCCCTCCAGCGCGTTGGGCGCCCTGGCGCAGGTCGCCGATCCCGGTTATCGGCGGGGCGAGCGCCATCGCTATCTGGTGGATGGTCCCCTGGCGGTGTTCGATGGGCAGCGGGGCGGTGCCTGGCAAACCCTGGCCCTGGGGGGCGTCGGGGCGGGCGGCAAGAGTTTCTTTGCGGTGCGTCTGTTCGACGCCGTGCACGGCAATACGCCTGGCGCCTTGTGGGAAATCGGCGCTCCTCCCGAGCCGGACCGCAATCATCCTTTCAATGACCTGGGGTATGCCTATGCCCGCCCACAGGTAGCGCGCTTGGCCGATGGTCGCTGGGCGGCCTTCATCGGCAATGGCTACGGCAGCCATTCCGGGGTGGCAGCGCTGTATGTGGTGGACCTGAATGATGGCTCGCTGATTCGCGAGATCGCCATTGACGACCAGCCTGACAATGGCCTGTCGTCCGTCACCCTCAAGGTCAATGCACGCAATGAAGTGCAGGCGGCCTATGCGGGCGACCTCAAGGGGCGACTGTGGAAATTCGAGCTGTCCGGCAACGATAGCGCCAGCTGGCATCTGGCATTTGCCGGGCAGCCCTTGTTCCGCACCGCGGGAGGCGCCAGCCAGCCGATCAGCGTACCGCCGCGCCTGCTCGATCATCCCCGTGGTGGCCAATTGGTGCTGTTCGGTACGGGCAAGCTCAACGAGACCCGGGACAAGCAAAGCCGGGCGCGCCAGGGATTCTATGGCGTGTGGGACGCCGAGGGCGGTCCTGGGGGCATTGGCGAAAGTCAGTTGCAGGTGCAGCACCTTGAGGCCGGGTTCAGCGCGGCGGCCGGCAGTTTCCTGCGCAGCACCCTCAACGAGGTGCGTTATCCGGCGCAGCGCGGCTGGTACCTGCCCCTGGTACAAGGTGGCCTGGCAGCCGGCGAGCGGGTGCTCAACGAGGCGACCCTGGTGGCCGGCAGGGTGGTGTTCAGCACCCTGCAACTGGAGCCCGACGACCCTTGTTCGAGTGCCGGCAGTGGGAAATTGATCGAGCTGGAGGCGTTCAGCGGTAAGATGCTCGACGCTGCGGTGCTCGACACCAATGGCGACGGGGTCGTGGATGACCAGGACCAGCCCTCCAGCGGCGTGCGCTACGTCGGCACCGTACCCAGCCTCGGCGGAGTTGCCAGCAATGGCGCCCGCAAGATCATCAGTGACTCCAGGGGTGGCATCAGCACCCTGGTGGAAAGGCCCGGCGGTGGTAGCCGGCGCATCCTGTGGCGACAAATCCAGTAAGCGAGATTCTTGACCATGCGCAGATCCAACCAAGGTTTTACCCTGATCGAAATCATGATCGTGATTGCGATCATCGGTCTGGTCCTTACCTTGAGCCTTCCCAGCATCACCGAATACGTGAAAAAACCGCACCGCAGTGAAATCGCGGTACTGCTTACCGAGCAGGCACAGCAGCTTGAACGGCATTTCTCCAAGGCTGGGGTCTACAGCAACGCCCCGGACCTGAGCGCCGGCAATGAGTACTACAGCATTGCCGCAACCCTGACCGACACCGGCTTCTCCCTGACCGCGACCCCGAAGGACGATGGGCTGATGGCGGCGGACAAGTGCGGCAGTTTCAGCATCGACCAGACCGGCGCGACCCGCATCAGTGGCCAGGCCGAAGGGCTGACCGCCAAGGATTGCTGGGGGCGCTGAGCACCTGATTCGGGCCGCGGCGCCCACTGTCTTTCTCATGATTGGATCGGACTATGGCTAAGCAACAGCAAGTGCTGGTGGTGGGCGGCGGGGTGATCGGCCTGCTCACCGCCTTCAATCTGGCGTCCCAGGGCCAGCAGGTACGGCTTCTGGAACGTTCGGACCTGGGGCGTGAATCGTCCTGGGCCGGTGGTGGGATCGTCTCGCCGCTTTACCCCTGGCGCTACAACCCGGCGGTCACTGCCCTGGCGCACTGGTCGCAGGATTTCTACCCACAACTGGCCCAGCAACTGTTCAGTGCCACCGGTGTCGACCCGCAAGTGCATGTCACCGGCCTCTACTGGCTGGACCTGGAGGATGAAGCCCAAGCCCTGGAGTGGGCCAAGCGTGAAGGCCGGCCGCTGAGTGCTGTGGATATCTCGGTGGTGCATGACGCGGTGCCGGTGCTGGGCAATGGTTATCAACAGGCGATCTACATGGCGGATGTGGCCAACGTGCGCAACCCGCGCCTGGTCAAATCCCTGAAGGCGGCGTTACAGGCGTTGCCTAATGTGCAAATCGATGAGCAATGCACCGTCAGTGGTTTTATCCGCGAAGGCCAGCAGGTGGTGGGGGTCGATAGCTCGCTGGGCCAGGTTCGCGCTGATCAGGTGGTGCTCTGCGCCGGGGCCTGGAGTGGCGAACTGCTGGGCAGCCTGGGCCTGGAACTGCCGGTGGAGCCGGTAAAGGGGCAGATGATCCTCTACAAGTGTGCTGCCGACTTTCTGTCCTGCATGGTCCTGGCCAAGGGGCGCTATGCCATCCCGCGCCGCGATGGCCACATTCTGGTGGGCAGCACCCTGGAGCATGAAGGCTTCGACAAGACCCCGACCGTTTCGGCCCTGGAGAGCCTCAAGGCCTCCGCGGTCGAGCTGATTCCCGCACTGGCCGAGGCCGAGGTGGTCGGGCACTGGGCCGGGCTGCGCCCGGGCTCTCCGGAAGGCATTCCCTACATCGGGCCGGTTCCGGGCTTTGCAGGCCTGTGGCTCAACTGCGGGCACTACCGCAATGGCCTGGTGTTGGCGCCGGCCTCCTGCCAGCTGTTCTGCGACCTGCTGCTGGGGAACCCGCCGATCATCGACCCGGCGCCTTATGCGCCTGAAGGTCGGATCTAGTCCAGCCCGAGCTTCTTCATGCGGTAACGCATCGAACGAAACGACAGGCTCAGCCGCCGGGCCGCCGCCGTGCGGTTCCAGCGGGTTTCCTCCAGGGCCTGGAGCAGCAGCTGGCGCTCCACCTGTTGCAGGTGCAGCGCCAGGTCTAGCTGGGTGGCCGCCGCCGATGATCGGGCTTCAAGGCTGTCGGCTCTGGGCAACTGCAGGTCGTCTGTTTCTATCCAGCGTCCTTCGCATAGGGTCTGCGCCCGTTCCAGCAGGTTTTCCAGCTCTCGCACGTTGCCCGGAAAGTCATAGCGCTCCAGGGCTTGCAGGGCTTCGGGACGTAGCTGGACGGCAGGCTGTCCGCTGTCCCTGGCCAGGCGCTGCAGGACGTGCCCGGCCAGTGCGGGGATGTCGCCACGGCGCTCGCGCAACGCCGGGACTCGCAACTCGATGACGTTCAGGCGGTAGTAGAGGTCCTGGCGAAAGCGTCCGGTCTCTACCTCGTTTTTCAGGTCCTTGTGGGTGGCACAAAGAATCCGCACGTCGACGGTTTTTTCCTGTTGGCTGCCTACAGGGCGCACGGATTTTTCCTGCAAGGCTCGCAGCAGTTTTACTTGCATGGCCAGGGGCAGGTCGGCGACCTCATCAAGAAACAGGGTGCCGCCGTGGGCGGCCAGAAATAGCCCGGGCTGATCGCTGACGGCGCCACTGAAGCTGCCTTTGCAATGGCCGAAGAGTTCACTCTCCATCAATTCGGAAGGAATCGCCCCGCAGTTGACCGGGACGAACGGGTATCGGGCCCTGGGGCCAAGCTGGTGGAGCAGACGGGCGACCCGTTCCTTGCCACTGCCGGATTCACCGCTGATATAGACCGCCGCCAGGCTGTGGGCCAGCTTGTCGATGTGGCGACGCAGGGCATTCATGGGCGCCGAGTCTCCCAGCAATTGCCGGGCTGGGTCCTCCGTTGCGCAGTCCGTGGCCTGCTTCAGGCTGGCACCTACCCAAGCGCGCAGTTGCTTGAGGTCCAGAGGCTTGTGCAGCAACTGGCAGGCTCCGGCCTGCAGGGCGCCCGCGCTGGCCTGTGCACAGGCGCCGTTGCTTAGCAGCGCCACAGGAAGGTTGGGGTGGGACTGGCGGATGTGCCGCAGCAGCTCCAGCCCGCTGCCGTCCGGTAGCTGCAGGTCGGTCAGGCACAGGTCAAAGCGCTCACGGGCCAGGCGGCCACGGGCTTCCTGCAGGGTGCGCGCACTTTGGGTGTGCAAGCGCATTCGGCCCAGAGTGATCTCCACAAGGGCGCGGGTTTCCGTGGCGTCATCGACCACCAGCACCGATTGCCGTGGGTTCATGGCGGCTGCAGTTTTCATCCGTGAGTGAGGAGCGGGCAACAGTGCTCGCCCGATGGGCGTGAACTCAAGTCTAGGCCCGACGGGGTAGCGGCGCAGGGGATGGGCCACTGGTCATCCTGCCGGGCGTCCTGAAGGTGCGCGTCGTCGGGACGTTGTGGTGCCCGTGGATGGGGGGCTACAGCGCTCTGCCCGAGAGCGAAACGGCGAGTGGGCGCCCACAGGCTATTTTGTCGCCAATTGTTCGGCCGGGGTTGGCACTTGGGCCTTCCCGTTCCTGAGTAGAGGTTCGAAGCCTGGGAGAGGCGAGGGAGGAAGGGGGCGACGAGCCGGTTCATGCGCTGACCAAGGCCTGGAATAGTCCGTGTCAGACGCCATTTTTCGCCCCCGAGTTCCTTGCCTCGGGTATCCGCAGTGGGCCTGGCGGCTCAGCGGTCCTGGTTTCCCGGCCCTTGTTGCAGGTGTGCCTGGCTGCAGTACCACTGTTGCGACTGGCTCAGGGCCCGGTCCTGGGGCAGGTGCACGCCGCAATGGGCGCAACGCACCATGGGCGTAGTGGCCGGTTCATTGGGGGAGCGAGGGGCGGCGGCAGGACGCTTGAACTTGCGCCAGAACCATACCGCGGCGGCAATCAGAGCGATCCAGAACAGTAGACGAACCATGGCAACCAGCTTTTTGAAGGGGGAGGGGGCAGTTTAGCCAAGCGCCCGTCGGGCGCACAGGCCCATCAATGCGCGGGCATAAAAAAGGGAGACTTCAAGTCTCCCTTTCCGGCCTGCGGGGTGATCAGTCGAACACGCCGAAGGTCATGTAGCTGAACCAGGAACGGTCGCTATTGTTGTTGCCGGCAGCCTCGTGCTCTTCTTCCTCGACCACGTCGCCGTTGCTGTCTTTAGGCTTGAGCTCGGACGGAATGGCGTCCTTGGCATCCTGGTACTGCTTCATCACGTCCTGGTTGGCGCGGGTTTCTCCCGGCGGCAGCGGTGGACGGGACTCGATCAGGCCCAGGGTGGCCTTGCTCAGCCACGAACGGTTGTCGGCCTCAGCCACGCGTGGCACGAACTGACCGTCCACCAGGCTTGGGTGGTTGGGGTAGTTGAGCTTGAGAGTTTCCAGGCTGGTGGCAGCCAGTTCATCCAGGTGCAGGCGCTGGTAGGCCTCGGTCATCACCGCCAGGCCGTCGCCGACCGATGGGGTTTCCTGGAAGTTCTCCACTACGTAGCGGCCACGGTTGGCGGCGGCGACATAGGCCTGGCGGGTCAGGTAATAGTCGGCTACGTGGATCTCGTAGGCAGCCAGCAGGTTGCGCAGGTAGATCATGCGCTGCTTGGCGTCCGGCGCGTAGCGGCTGTTGGGGAAGCGGCTGGTCAGCTGGGCGAACTCGTTGTAGGAGTCGCGGGCGGCACCCGGGTCACGCTTGGTCATGTCCAGCGGCAGGAAGCGCGCCAGCAGGCCGACATCCTGGTCGAACGAGGTCAGGCCCTTGAGGTAGTAGGCGTAGTCCACGTTCGGGTGCTGGGGGTGCAGGCGAATGAAGCGCTCGGCGGCGGACTTGGCGGCCTCCGGCTCGGCATTCTTGTAGTTGGCGTAGATCAGCTCGAGCTGTGCCTGATCGGCGTAGCGACCAAAGGGATAGCGCGATTCCAGGGCCTTGAGCTTGGCAGTGGCGCTGGTATAGCTGTGGTTGTCCAGGTCGGTCTGCGCCTGCTGGTACAACTCGACTTCGCTCAGGTTTTCGTCAACGACTTCCTTCGATGAGCAAGCAGCGGTCAGTGCGAGGATGGCGATCAGCAGCAGGTGTTTCACTTGCATGGCGGCTTGCGTCCCTATGACGGCCGCTGTCTTGGGCGGGGCCGTCCTGTTATGATGAGCGCCCCGTTGAAAGCCTCGGGGCAAAAGACGCCGTATTTAACCACAAGCGCGCAGCCGAAACCAAAGGCTGTGCCGACGCCCAGTCCGAGCATGTCCGATAAAATTGAACTTCGCGCAGAGGTGCCGTCCGAACTGGGCGGTCAACGCCTCGATCAAGTCGCCGCCCAACTATTCGCTGAGCATTCGCGCTCGCGCCTTTCCGCCTGGATCAAGGACGGCCGCCTGACTGTGGACGGAGCGGTCATCCGCCCGCGGGACATCGTGCACGGCGGCTCCATTCTTGAGCTGACTGCCGAGCAGGAGGCCCAGGGCGAGTGGATCGCCCAGGATATCGAGCTGGATATCGTCTATGAAGATGACGACATCCTGGTGATCAACAAGCCTGCGGGCCTGGTGGTGCACCCGGCTGCCGGCCATGCCGACGGCACCCTGCTCAATGCCCTGCTGCATCACATCCCGGACATTATCAATGTGCCGCGGGCCGGTATCGTCCACCGCCTGGACAAGGACACCACAGGACTGATGGTGGTGGCCAAGACCATCCAGGCGCAGACCCAACTGGTGGCCCAGCTGCAAAGCCGCAGTGTCAGCCGCATCTATGAATGCATCGTGATCGGCGTGGTAACCGCCGGGGGCAAGATCAACGCTCCGATCGGCCGTCATGGCCAGCAGCGCCAGCGCATGGCGGTGATGGAAGGCGGCAAGCAGGCCGTCAGCCACTACCGGGTCCTGGAACGTTTCCGTTCCCACACCCATGTGCGGGTCAAGCTGGAAACCGGTCGTACCCACCAGATCCGGGTGCACATGGCCCACATCAACTTCCCGCTGGTGGGGGATCCAGCCTACGGCGGCCGCTTCCGCATTCCGCCGGCGGCGAGCCAGACCATGGTCGACTCGCTGAAGAACTTCCCGCGCCAGGCCCTGCATGCACGCTTCCTGGAGCTGGATCATCCGACCACCGGTATCCGCATGAGCTGGGAATCGCCGCTGCCGGACGATTTCGTCTGGCTGCTGTCGCTGCTCAAGCAGGACCGTGAGGCGTTCATCGGATGAATGACTGGCTGATTCCCGACTGGCCCGCGCCGGCCGGAGTCAAAGCCTGTACTACCACCCGCGCTGGCGGCGTCAGCCTGACGCCGTTCGACAGCCTCAACCTGGGCGACCATGTCGACGATCAGCCCCAAGCAGTGGCCGAGAATCGCCGTCGCCTGAGCGAACACTTCGGCATCGCCCCGGCCTGGCTGCAACAGGTGCACGGGGTGGCCGTGGCCCACGCCGACCCTTCCAAGGTCGCGACCGCGGACGCCAGTTGGTCCGCCACCCCGGGCGTTGCCTGTGCGGTGATGACGGCCGACTGCCTGCCGGCAATGTTCTGCAACCGTGCCGGAACCCGAGTCGCCGCGGCCCATGCCGGCTGGCGCGGGTTGGCGGCGGGCGTGCTGGAAGCCACCCTCGACAGCCTGCATACGCCCTGCGCCGAGGTGCTGGTGTGGCTGGGGCCGGCCATTGGCCCGCAGCGCTTTGAAGTGGGGCCCGAGGTGCGTGAAGCCTTCGTCGCCCAATTGCCGGCAGCCGAGCAGGCCTTTGTGCCGAGCGCCAATGCCGGGCGCTTCATGGCCGATATCTATCAGCTGGCGCGCCTGCGCCTGGCTGCCTGTGGTGTGACTGCCGTGTACGGTGGCGGCTACTGCACCGTCAGCGATCCCCGTTTCTTTTCCTACCGGCGCAGCTCGCGCACCGGGCGTTTTGCCTCCCTTATCTGGCTTGAGCGCTAGACTAATCTGACTTGTGTCAAGCTGCTGACGCTTGAATCTCCCAGAATCGACCGCATCTAGTGAAACATCTGGCAGGTTTCTCTATTTAGGTGTGTCCATCGCTCCGGCCTGCTCAAAAGGAAGGTGACTAATGCGTATAGACCGATTAACCAGCAAATTGCAGCTGGCCTTATCCGATTCTCAATCTCTGGCGGTTGGCCTCGATCATCCGGCCATTGAACCGGCGCACCTGATGCAGGCGCTGCTGGAACAGCAGGGCGGCTCGATCAAGCCTCTGCTGATGCAGGTGGGCTTCGACGTCAACAGCCTGCGCAAGGAACTGAGCAAAGAGCTCGACCAACTGCCGAAAATCCAGAACCCCACTGGCGACGTCAACATGTCCCAGGATCTGGCGCGCCTGCTCAACCAGGCCGACCGCCTGGCGCAGCAGAAAGGCGACCAGTTCATCTCCAGCGAGCTGGTGCTGCTGGCCGCCATGGATGAGAACAGCAAACTCGGCAAATTGTTGCTGGGCCAGGGCGTGAGCAAGAAAGCCCTGGAGAACGCCATCAACAACCTGCGTGGCGGTGAGGCGGTGAATGACGCCAACGTCGAAGAGTCGCGCCAGGCCCTGGACAAGTACACCGTCGACCTGACCAAGCGCGCCGAAGACGGCAAGCTTGATCCGGTAATCGGCCGTGACGACGAAATTCGCCGGACCATCCAGGTGCTGCAACGCCGGACCAAGAACAACCCGGTGTTGATTGGTGAACCAGGCGTGGGTAAGACCGCCATCGCCGAAGGCCTGGCCCAGCGGATCATCAACGGCGAAGTGCCCGATGGCCTCAAAGGCAAGCGCTTGCTGTCCCTGGACATGGGCGCCTTGATCGCCGGTGCCAAATACCGTGGCGAGTTCGAAGAACGCCTGAAGTCTTTGCTTAATGAACTGTCGAAGCAGGAAGGGCAGATCATCCTGTTCATCGATGAGCTGCACACCATGGTCGGCGCTGGTAAAGGCGAAGGCTCGATGGATGCGGGCAATATGCTCAAGCCGGCCCTGGCCCGTGGCGAGCTGCACTGCGTGGGCGCCACCACGCTCAACGAATACCGCCAATATATAGAGAAGGACGCAGCCCTCGAGCGGCGCTTCCAGAAAGTGTTGGTGGATGAGCCGAGCGAGGAAGACACCATTGCTATCCTGCGCGGCCTGAAAGAGCGCTATGAGGTGCACCACAAGGTGGCGATCACCGACGGCGCGATCATTGCCGCGGCCAAGCTCAGCCATCGTTACATCACTGACCGGCAACTGCCGGACAAGGCCATCGACCTGATCGACGAGGCCGCCAGCCGCATCCGCATGGAGATCGACTCCAAGCCGGAAGTGCTGGACCGTCTGGAGCGGCGCCTGATTCAGCTCAAGGTTGAATCCCAGGCCCTGAAGAAAGAAGACGACGAGGCCGCGATCAAGCGCCTGGAAAAACTCCAGGAAGAGATTGTCCGCCTGGAGCGTGAATACGCTGACCTGGAAGAAGTCTGGACCTCGGAGAAAGCCGAAGTGCAGGGTTCTGCGCAGATCCAGCAGAAGATCGAGCAGTCGCGCCAGGAACTGGAAGCGGCGCGTCGTAAAGGCGATCTCAATCGCATGGCCGAGCTGCAGTACGGGGTGATTCCGGACCTGGAGCGCAGCCTGCAGATGGTCGACCAGCACGGCCACAGCGAGAACCAGTTGCTGCGCAGCAAGGTTACCGAGGAAGAGATTGCCGAAGTGGTGTCCAAGTGGACCGGCATTCCAGTGTCGAAAATGCTTGAAGGCGAGCGCGACAAGCTGCTGAAGATGGAAAGCCTGCTGCACGAGCGGGTGATTGGCCAGAACGAAGCCGTGGTGGCGGTGGCCAACGCTGTGCGCCGTTCCCGAGCCGGGTTGTCCGACCCGAACCGGCCCAGCGGTTCGTTCATGTTCCTCGGCCCGACCGGCGTGGGTAAGACCGAACTGTGCAAGGCCCTGGCGGAATTCCTCTTCGATACCGAAGAGGCCATGGTGCGGATCGACATGTCCGAGTTCATGGAGAAACATTCCGTGGCTCGCCTGATCGGTGCGCCACCAGGCTATGTCGGTTATGAAGAGGGCGGTTACCTGACCGAAGCCGTGCGTCGCAAGCCGTACTCGGTGATTCTTCTGGACGAAGTCGAGAAGGCGCACCCGGATGTGTTCAACATCCTGCTGCAGGTCCTGGAGGATGGCCGTCTGACGGACAGCCACGGGCGTACCGTGGATTTTCGCAATACGGTGATCGTCATGACCTCCAACCTGGGGTCGGCGCAGATCCAGGAGCTGGTAGGGGATCGCGAGGCACAACGTGCGGCGGTGATGGACGCGGTGTCCACCCACTTCCGGCCGGAGTTCATCAACCGGGTCGACGAAGTGGTGATCTTCGAGCCTCTGGCACGGGATCAGATCGCCGGCATCACGCAGATCCAGTTGGGTCGCCTGCGCAGTCGCCTGGCGGAGCGCGAGCTGAGCCTGGAACTGAGCGACGAGGCCTTGGACAAGCTGATCGCTGTGGGTTACGACCCGGTGTATGGCGCACGGCCGCTGAAACGGGCCATCCAGCGCTGGATCGAGAACCCGTTGGCGCAGTTGATCCTCTCCGGCGGTTTCCTGCCGGGAGCCACGGTTACCGCCTCGGTGCAGGACGACGAAATCGTCTTCGCCTGATCACTGATCGGTGGGTTTATAGAGGAGGCCTCGCATTGCGAGGCCTTTTTTTTCACTAGGGCGTTGAACTGTAAGGAAAAGGCTTGTAAAGTGCGCCCCGCAGTCAGTCACCCTCGAGGTTTTTTCTGATCAAGAAGAAACCGGCAATGAAGTCGCAAATCATTGTCTTAAAAGCAATTTAAGGGGTTGACAGGGTGTTTTAAGATTGTAAAATAGCGCGCCTCAGAGACATGAACGTAGCGATACGAACAAGTCGAAGAGGATGAAGTAAAAAGTTGTAACTTGAAATATGTAGTTCCGTGATAGCTCAGTCGGTAGAGCAAATGACTGTTAATCATTGGGTCCCAGGTTCGAGTCCTGGTCACGGAGCCAATTTCAAACCGGGGTATAGCGCAGTCCGGTAGCGCGCCTGCTTTGGGAGCAGGATGTCAGGAGTTCGAATCCCCTTACCCCGACCATTTTTGGGTCGTTAGCTCAGTTGGTAGAGCAGTTGGCTTTTAACCAATTGGTCGTAGGTTCGAATCCCACACGACCCACCATTTTTGAAACCAGTTAGCGCTGGAATCGAATCTTAAGAACAGAGGCCAAAAGCGCTGTTCGAAGAAGGCGCCTCTAGAAGGTGCCTTTTTTTTACCGGGGTATAGCGCAGTCCGGTAGCGCGCCTGCTTTGGGAGCAGGATGTCAGGAGTTCGAATCCCCTTACCCCGACCATATTCACGAAAAAGGGCACCTCAATGAGGTGCCCTTTTTTGTATGCCCGTGGAAAAGTTCGCAGGCCCGCTGGTGTCGAGCCTGGGCAGGGTACCTACGGCCCTTGATGCCTCGATTGTGCTTGTGCTGAATGTTCTCCGTCACAGTATTTGGCTGATGACTCAAGTCATGGTTGAAGCGGCGAGCCTTCTCTGTGGGGGAGGGCGTTTTCCAGACAGTTGAGTCAACTGCCAATGATGTTGTACCGCGGCCCGTACGGCAGCCCGGTGATATTGCACGCGCCGAGCTCGTCGACGATCAGGATGTCGTGTTCCCGATAACCGCCGGCACCGGGCAGGCCTTCGGGCAGCCTGATCATCGGTTCGATGGACACCACCATGCCGGGCTCAAGAATGGTCTCCACATCCTCACGAAACTCCAGCCCGGTCTCGCGCCCATAGTAGTGGTTGAGGATGCCGAACGAATGGCCATAGCCGAAGGTACGGTATTGCAGCAGGTCGTGCTCCAGGTAGAGGGCGTTCAGTTGTCGAGCGATATCGCTGCAGCGTGCGCCGGGCTTGACCAGTTGCAGCCCGGCTTCATGCACCTGGACGTTGATCTCCCACAATCGCAGGCAGGCGTCGGGGCAATGGCCGAGGAACAGCGTGCGCTCCAGGGCGGTGTAGTAGCCGGCGATCATCGGGAAGCAGTTGAGGCTCAGCACTTCTCCTGGGCTGACCCGTCTCGAGGTCAGTGGATTGTGGGCGCCATCGGTATTGAGCCCGGACTGAAACCAGGTCCAGGTATCCATCAGTTCGGCCCCCGGAAACGCCTCGGCAATCGCCCGCACCATGGCCTGGGTGGCGTGTCCGGCCACTTCGTATTCCGGTACCTGGTCGTGCAGGGCTTCGATGGCGGCGGCCCCGCCGATGTCTGCAATCCGCGCACCCTGGCGGATCAGCGCTTGCTCTTCGGCGGACTTGAGCATGCGCAGGTTCATGCAGGGCGCGGCGATGTCCAGTAACTGTGCCTGGGGATAGAGCTCGGCAAAGGCCCGGTGATTGGGCAGGGTCAGATGATCGAACTCCAGCCCCAGGCGCGAAGCGCGGGGCAGGGCCTGCTTGACCGCGACGAAGAAATTGCCCCGCTGCCAGTCGGTGTAGATCACCTGGGCATCGCAGGTCGCCCGCCGCCCCGGTTGGCCGCCGTCGATATTGGCGCTGATCAGCACGCTGTGTTCCTGGGTCACCACGAGGGCGTACTGGCGGCCGAAGGAGCAATACAGGAAGCCGGCGTAGTAGTTGATGTTGTGGTACGAGGTGAACAGCGCGGCGTCAATGTCCTGTTGCGCCATGTAGGCCCGCAGGGCGCTCAGGCGTCGAGCGTATTCTTTGGGGGAGAAGGTGGCAGGGGCTTTGTCACCGTTGTGCAACTCAAGCGTCTGGGGCATCTGCATGGCCTGGGTCCTTGTCTGCTATGAGCGATGCATGGCGCCACACGGGGTGGGCCGTGACACTGCATTGCAGCAGATAGGGCGGGGGCAGGCATGTGCGGTACCGACCTTGAGCTGGTTGTCAGCGCTGTTTTGCAGGTCATGGCCATGGGCGCCGATGACGCTGGGGCAAGCGCTGGTTGTACCGCAAACCTGGTATTTCTTATAGGTTTTGCCTGGCCCGTTGCTGCCGGGCGTGGCATTCTGGCCCTTCGCTGTTAAGGATCAACAGTAAGGAAGCGGCAAGGATGCAGAGCAGGCTCGCGGAATTTGATACCCATCTTTTGTCCGGAAACTCGCTGCATGAGCGAATGACGGGAACCATGACACTGGCCTCGGAACTGGGTTTCGATGCCCTGGTTTATGACTACAGCCCGGTGCCTTTCGATCAGGCAGGCGAGCTGATCATCCCCAGTGCCATGGTCTGCAATACCCCCAGGGACTGGCTGGAGCTCTGGTGCGATCAGGGTTACTACCATATCGACCCGGTCCAGCAGGTTGCTCTGGACAGTTCCTCGCCCTTTATCTGGTCCTACAAGCCCGAGGCGGAAACCGTCCTGCGCCAGGCCCTCGGGCAGCAGCACGCTCCGGTATCCAGTTACCTGCACCATCATCAAATGGCCCACGGCATGACCGTGCCCATCCATTTACCCAGGGGCGGTTTCGCCAGCCTCACCGGTTTGCGCTCCGGCAATGCCACGGTGGCATTACAGGACTTGCAACAGGTTCAGGGCCACTTCACCCTGCTTGCTCATGCGTTGCAGGAGCATCTCTATCCACAGCTCAGCAAATGCGTTCGCAGTTATCCGGTTGATCTGACCCGGCGTGAACGCGAGTGCCTGAAATGGGCTGCAGAGGGCATGACTTCCGGCGAGATTGCCGAGCGCCTGCAGCGTTCGCAGGCCACGATCAACCTGCACCTGACCTCGGCGATGCACAAGCTGGGCGCCAGGAATCGGGTTCAGGCGGTGGTTCGCGCGATTCACTATCGCCTGCTGGGTAACTGAGGCGAGTAGCACAGGCTCTGCCGCACTGGAGGCGTTGGAGCGCGGAACGGAAGATTGAACGACACAGGCTGATTGTCATCAGGGAGCGATGCGCAATGAATGCAAGCAAACCACCACTGGAAGGCTATGCCTCCTTTGGCGTCCATCAGACGTGGTATCGGGTCACCGGGGATCTGCACAGCGGACTTACGCCCCTGGTGATTCTGCACGGCGGTCCGGGCTGCACCCATGACACCCTGGACGCCTTCAGGGATGTGGCCGCCAGTGGTCGGGCGATCGTTCAATTCGATCACCTGGGAAGTGGCCTCTCCACTCGTCTGGATGGCAAGCCGCCGTCGTTCTGGAGCCTTGAACTCTACCTGGAGCAGCTGGACAACCTCCTGGACCACCTGCGCATCAGCCAGGACTACGCCCTGCTGGGTCACTCCTGGGGAGCTGCGCTGGCCAGCGAGCACGGGGTGCGCGCGCCGGCCGGCTTGCGTGCGCTGATCCTGGCCAATGCGCCAGCCGACATGCGCACCTGGGAAGCCGAGACCCTGAAACTGCGCACAGCCCTGCCTGAGGAAGCGTTGCAGGTGCTGGCCTGGCATGAGCAGCCGGGCTCCCCTCGTGGCGCCGAATATGTGCAGGCCTGGCAGTTGTACTTTGAACGGCATGTATGTCGGCTGCGCCCGTGGCCTGAAGAGGTGGCGCGGATGTTTGCCCAGGGCCGTGGTACCGATGGCGCGGAGCGGGGGGGAGGTTTTCCGCTGATGGACAACCTGCGGGACTGGAGCATCGTCGAGCGCCTGGAACGCATCGAGGTGCCGACGCTTTTGATCTGTGGCCGCTACGATGAAGCCACGCCCGTTGTGGTCAGACCCTACCTGGAGAAGATTCCCGGCATTCGCCTGGCGTTGTTCGAACACTCCAGCCACATGCCCCACGTCGAGGAGCGGGTCGCCTGCATGGGCACCGTCGTGAGTTTTCTCGATGAATGCCTGTAACCGCACGCCAGCAGCCCCCGCTACGTTACGTAGCGGGGGGCGTGGTTTTTCAGGGGCCTAGTGCAGCTTCAGGCGTGGATCGGTACCGCGGCCGATTCGGCTGCCAAGCATCAGCATCGCGGTGCGGAAGACTCCGTACAGCGCCATCTGGTGCATGCGATACAGCGAGATGTAGAACATCCGCGCCAGCCAGCCTTCGAGCATCACGCTGCCAGTGAGGTTGCCCATCAAGTTGCCCACCGCCGAGAAGCGCGACAGCGAGATCAGTGAGCCGTAGTCGGTGTACTTGTAGGTCGGCAGGTCCTTGCCTTCGATGCGCAGCTTCAGCGACTTGGCCAGCAACGAGGCTTGCTGGTGCGCGGCCTGGGCCCGTGGCGGCACATTACGGTCGCTGCCTGGTTGCGGGCAGGCGGCGCAGTCGCCGAAGGCAAAGATGTTCTCGTCGCGAGTGGTCTGCAGGGTCGGTAGTACCTGCAGTTGGTTGATGCGGTTGGTCTCCAGGCCGTCGATGTCCTTGAGGAAGCCTGGCGCGCGAATGCCCGCGGCCCAGACCTTGAGGCTGGCGGGAATGGTCTGGCCGTCGGCGGTGATCAGGCTGTCGGCGGTCACTTCGCTGACCGAGGCGTTGGTCAGCACCTTGACCCCGAGTTTCTCCAGGGTCTTGTGCACCGGGCCGCTGATGCGTTCGGGCAGGGCAGGCAGCACCCGTGGCCCGGCCTCGATCAGGGTGATGTGCATGTTTTCCGGGAGAATCCGGTCCAGCCCGTAGGCCGCCAGTTCATGGGCCGCGTTGTGCAGTTCTGCCGCCAGTTCCACGCCAGTGGCGCCGGCGCCGACGATGGCCACGCTGATCTGCTCCACGGCATCGGTCTGCCCGGCATGGGCTCGCAAGTAGTGGTTGAGCAGTTGCTGGTGGAAACGCTCGGCCTGCTTGCGGGTGTCGAGGAACAGGCAATGCTGGGCCGCGCCCTGGGTGCCAAAGTCGTTGGTGGTGCTGCCCACGGCGATCACCAGGGTGTCGTAGCCCAGCTCCCGGGCCGGCAACAGCTCCACACCTTCTTCGTCGTAGGTGGCGGCCAGTTGGATTTTCTTGCGCTGCCGATCGAGCCCGCTCATGCGGCCCAGCTGGAACTCGAAGTGGTTCCATTTTGCTTGGGCGACGTAGTTGAGTTCGTCTTCGGAGGAGTTCAGCGAACCGGCAGCCACTTCGTGGAGCAGCGGTTTCCAGATGTGGGTCAGGTTGGCGTCCACCAGCATCACACTGGCGGTGCCGCGCTTGCCCAGAGTCTTACCCAGGCGGGTCGCCAACTCCAGGCCGCCGGCGCCGCCGCCAACGATGACAATACGATGAGTCATGGGGATATCTCGCAAGGCTAAAAGAAATCGGTGCAGTCAACCGAGCGAGCGCGAAGCAGCTCATAGCGTCAGGTAACTGATGAAACGGCTCAACAGGCCCAGGGCGACAGTCACCGTAATCACCACCACGAGGAGCATCCACGGCCGGAAGGGCCGGCGCTCGACTCGATGCTGGGGCAGTTGCAGGTATTCTTCGACATGGCGTTGGTCGTCGGGGTTCAGGCGGCTGCTCATAAAAGACCTCGTCAGATAGACGTCGCAACGTTGAGGAATGTTACAGCGCGGTGTTATCCGGCATGAACGGAGCATAGCCGCTGCCGCGTGAGGGCTCGCTGGCACGGGCCCGGCGTTGGCAGGCAAGTGTGCTTTTTTACCATTGCCGGGCGGATTGCGCCATGGCTACACAGGCCGCATTGACCGGCGTTACAAACTGATGCCGACGTCGAAGAGGATGCTGCGGCCCAGGTTGCTGCGCAGGAACTCCGGCGCATCCGGGTGGGCGAACAGCACGCGGGCGAACGTCGGCCCCACCAGGGACAGCGAGCGCCAGCCCTGGCGCAGGTATTCGGTGGGGGGCGGGAAGTGGCTGTTGAGGTCCAGGACTTCGCGTTTCAGGGCGGCGAAGGCAATGATGTCCAGCTCGCCGAGGTTCATTCCGCGTTCCTGATAGTTGTGGGCCTTCTTGCGCAAGGTCGGTGCCAGGCGCAGCAACAGTTCGCTGGCCGGGATGCGCTTGGGCTTGGCTTCGCGGCGCACCAGCTGGCTCAGGGAGAACGCGCTGCGCCGGCGCTGCAGTTCGTCGCGCCATTCATCGTTGAGCCTGCGGCCTTCGTCGAGGACGAAGAACACTTCGAAGCTGGCCTCGCGAAACAGCACATCGGGGGGCTCTTGCCCGGCGGCGGTGAACTCGTCGTTGCGGTAGGGAATGTTCAGGCCTTGCAGCAGGCGCTGGCAGACCCAACGCTCACGCTCCCATTTGCGGGCATTGGACAGGAACGCGTTGGCTTGTTCGGCCTGGATGGTAAGCAGGCGCAAAAAATCTGAGTCATCCATACCCCCAAGCTTAGCGCTCAAATATGACCTTAAAAACCACGGCCGTGCAAAAACCTCCGCAGGCGTTGCCGGCAACCTCGCTGGAGCCTGCCCAAGGGCGGTGTAGACTGTTTGCCGTCCAACCATTCGATAAGGAGTGCGCAGTGAAGCGCTGGTCAATGCTGTTGCTGGCCCTGTTGCCGTTGTGGGCCCAGGCCCTGGAAATAGGAGAGTGCCTGGCGCCCTGGACCCTGCTGGATCAATTCGACCAGCCCTACAGCCTCGATTCCCAGGCGCGGATCCTGTTGGTGGCACGCAGCATGGACGCCGCCAAAGTGGTGAACGCGGCGCTCAAGGACAAACCCAAGGGCTACCTGCAGGAGCGCCACGGGGTGTTTGTCGCCGATATCCAGCGCATGCCGACAGTGATCGCCAAACTGTTTGCGGTGCCGGCCATGAAGGATTACCCCTACCGAGTGATGCTCGATCGCGATGGGCGCGTGGCACCACGCTATCCCGCCGCCGAGGATCAGGTGCTGTGGCTGCAGCTGCAGGATGGGCAACTGGTCGCCCGGCAGGCGTTCGCCACGGCCGCGCAATTGGCTGCGGCGCTGGAGCGGGCCCAGCCATGATCAGCGCGGCGCTGCTGTCGCCGCAAAGCCTGATTGGCGGCTGGCTGCTGTATGTGCCAGTACTGATCTGGGCGGTACTGCGGGCGCCCTGGGTCGAGCTGTTTACCGACAGCCGGCGCCAGCACTTGCTGTTTGGCACGGTGTTCGCCTTGTTTCTGCTGTGGCTGGTGCGCCGGGATTTCGACACGGGGGTCTCCTACCACTTCATCGGCATGACCGCAGTAACCCTGCTGCTGGACTGGCCGCTGGCGATAGTTGGCGGCTTGATCGCACAGTTGGGCCTGCTGGCCCTGGGCCGGCAGGACCTGGCGGCGCTGGGGGTCAATGGAACCTTGCTGATCCTGCTGCCGGTGGCGGTCACCGAGGCCTGCGCCTGCCTGGTGGAACGGGCCCAGCCGCGCAATCCCTTCGTCTATATCTTCTGCTCGGGGTTCTTTGCCGCGGCACTCTCGGCATTGTTATGCCTGCTCTGCGGCCTGGGCCTGCTGTGGTTCGACGAACGCTTTGCCATGCCCGAATGGCTGGAAGATTTTGTCGGCTACCTGTGGCTGATCATCTTCCCGGAAGCCTTTATCAACGGCATGGTGATCAGCGCCCTGGTGGTGTTCTGCCCGGAATGGCTGGAAACCTTCAACCGTACCCGCTACCTGTCGGCGCCCTGGAAAGACGAGGATCCGCGCCCTTGATCCATATCAATCCACGGTGTTTTGCCGGGCTGCATGCTCGGCAAAAATCTCAGGAGTGCGGTCATGAGTGTCTACCAGTGGGCCCGGCAGGAAGTGCGCGACAGTCTGCACAATGCTCAGCAGGAAGGTTTTGAACCGGGGTTGAGCCTGCGCGCCCTGCTCAGTGCGGTGGTGCAGCAAAGCAAGAGTGTGCGCAGCATCGAGGACCTGGCAGACGAGCTGCAGTTTCTAGCGGAGAACCTCGACGACGATCAGGACTACAGCTTCATGCGGCCCTGACCGGCGCCGGGGTCAGCACTCAGTGAGCGCGAGGGGGCAGCTCTTCGGAGAACAGCTCGTCCTCGGCATCCGGGCTCACCGGAATCTTGTGCTCCTCGGCAGCCCAGGCGCCCAGGTCGATCAGCTTGCAGCGATCGGAACAGAAGGGCCGGTTGATGTTGGCCGCGGTCCATTCCACAGGGGCGCCACAGGTTGGGCATTCGACGGTCAGGGGTTGGCTCATGACTGGCCTCCACGCAAAGTTAGGTAAAAGTGATGCAGGCGCTCGACCTCGCTGCGCAACCAGGCGTGGTCGCGGTCGTTGACCAGCACGTCATCGGCATGGCGCAGGCGTTCCTCACGGCTGGCCTGGGCCTGGAGAATCGCCTGGACCTGCTGTTCGCTGATCTGGTCGCGCTGCAGGGTACGCTCGATCTGCAGTTGCTGGGGCACGTCGATCACCAGAATCCGCTGGGTCATCCGCGACTGGCCGGATTCGATCAGCAGCGGCGACACCAGGATTGCGTAGGGAGATTCGGCGCGGGCCAGGTGGCTGACAATTTCCTCGGCGATCAGCGGGTGCAGCAGGGCTTCCAGCCAGCGACGCTGTTCGGGCACCTCGAAGATCAGCTTGCGCAGAGCCGCGCGATCCAGTTGGCCGTCGGCCTGCAGCACGCCTTGGCCAAAGTGCCGGGCAATCTGTTCCAGGGCCGGGCGGCCGGGCT
>NZ_VYKE01000338.1:0-2047 GCF_032424515.1 Pseudomonas sp. JV245A | reverse complement strand
CTCCGCCCAACAGGTAGATCCATAGATGGCGCCAGGTGAAACGCTGGGCCAGCCAGAAGAACAGGATGCAGGGCAGGGCGGCGACGACGCCTATCACCACCACGCTCACCAGTAGCACCACCACGCTGAAAGTCAGCGCGCTGGACAGGTTGCTCCACGGGTCACGGCTGCTGATCTGCACGATCAGGTTGACCAACAGCGTCAGGGCCACGGCCAGCGTCGCGACGCTGATGAAATAGGTGGCGACCCAATCAGAGGGCTGAACGGTACGAAGAGGTTTGGACGGCTGGGGCATGGGGGCAATGGCTTCAGGCAGAGGATGACCGGACCCAGGCTATCGGCAGCAAGGCGTTTTGATTGTGGAGTTTGCGTGGTTTTTTCGCGGTGAACACGCTTGGCGGATGACGCCGGGGGAGCAAATCCCTTATACAGGCAGCGGCCCGTCGGCAGTCCACGGGCCCGGTTTGCACCACCCACCCAGAAGGAGATGGACATGTTCAAGTTCCTGACTATGACCGAGTTGCCTCGTACCCCTGCGCATCGTGATGGAGGCTCCGTCAGCGGAGCGATCAATGCCTGGGAGCTGAAAAATCGGGCTCTCAATACGAAGGGGTTTGTCACATGTCCAAAGAATTACTCGGAGTTTCTGCTGTAGGGCTGATGGTGCTGGGCGAGTTCTGCGCCATCTACAGTGAAGTGGTGGTGGCGCGGCTGGCCCATTCCGGCAACACCTCGGGTGCCGAACTGGCGTTGCCGGTGCTGATCATGTGCCTGGGCGGTATCTGCCTGCTGGCGGCCTACTGGCTGGGTTACGTGGCGGTGGGCGACATCTGGATCATCACCGTGGTCTCGGTAACGTCGCTGCTGCTCCTGGAGCCGCTGGTGATCTGGGCGCTGTTCCAGCAGGCGCCCGGCCGCGGTGCCTTGATCGGCTTCTGCCTCGGTGCGCTGGGGATGTTGTCCGCCGTGTTCCTGTAGCACAGGCGCGCAGGTCCGGCCTGGCAGGCAAGCTGCCGGGCCCGGGTCGTTCAGACCCGGCCCTGGGCAAAGTAGCGACTGGGCGGCTCGCCCAATACCTTGCGAAACACACCGCTGAACGCGCTTGGGCTGCTGTAGCCCAGGTCGGTGGCAACCCGGGTGATGGGTTGTCCCTGGCCCAGGCGTACCACTGCAGCCAACAGGCAGGCCTGCTGACGCCATTCGACGAAACTGATGCCGCTGTGTTGCCGGAACAGCCGGGTGAAGGTACGGCGGCTCATCCCGGCGCGCTCGGCCATGGCATCGATCCCCAGCTCCAGCGACGGTTGCTCCAGCATTTCCCGGCAGACCCTGGCCAGGCGCGGCTCGGACGGTAATGGGGCGTTGAGGCACAGCGCCGGCATGGCGGCGATTTCATGCAGCAGCAGGTTCATGAGCTGGCCCTGCGCGCTGTCCTCGGCGTAGAGAGCGGGGATGTCCACGGCTCGCAGCAGCAACTGGCGCAGCAGTTCCGACACCTCCAGTACCTGGCAATGTCCGGGCAAGCCCAGGTTCTTGATGGCCTGGGGACGCACATAGGTGTTGAGCATGGTCACCGGCCCGCTCATGTGCATGGCATGGGTCACCCCGGCCGGCACCCAAATGGCCCGCTGTGGCGGCACCACCCAGTTGCCCTGCTCGGTGTAGACGCTGATTACCCCGGTGGCGGCGTAGGCGAACTGCCCGCGTCGATGCTGGTGTTCGGCGAAGTGCTGGCCGTCCGCATAGTCGATGGCCGTGACCAGCGCATCTCGGGGGATGTTTTCGTAGGGGTCGATATCGATAGGGTGCATGGCCCGAATTTACTGATAGTTGACCTGATACTGCAAGCGGGCCATGGCTTCACGCAGCGATAGTGCGGCCCTGTCCCGGGATGTGCCCGGGGCCGCCTTTTGTGGATCGCGCGACATGCAGAAAAAACACCTGTTCCTGGCCCTGTTGGTGACGGCCTTGTGGGGCCTGAACTTTCCCATCACCAAACTGGGCCTGGCCAGTATCGATCCGTTGCTGCTCACCGCCCTGCGTTTCA
>NZ_VYKE01000337.1:0-2090 GCF_032424515.1 Pseudomonas sp. JV245A | reverse complement strand
TGTGTTCGGGCATCGAAGTGCTGCGCGAGCTGGCGCGGCGCAAGGGCCAGGACGCGGCGCTGATGCCCTACGCCTTCACCAGCACCCTGGGGGCCGGCGGCGAGAGCGGCGGCGGGGCCTTCATGCCCGGTGCCGAGCTGGTGTTCGGCATCAGCCAGACACCCCAGGTGCTGATCGACTGCCAGGTCAGCGAGCGTGACGACGGCTTGGCGATCAACTGGGACATCCGCGAAGGGGTGTTCAGCGAGACCCTGCTGGATGCGCTGTTCGACACCTTCGAACGCCTGCTCAAGCGCCTGGCCCGGGAGCCCTCGGCCTGGACCCTGGATGACTGCCTGGAGTTGCCGGCGGCCCAGCGCCTGCAGCGCGAGCTGGTGAACCAGACTGCCGCGCCTTTGCCCTCCGGCCTGCTGCATGAGCCGTTCTGGCGCCAGGCCGCGGCTGCACCCGAGCGTGTGGCGCTGATCCAGGGCGCCGCGCAACTGAGCTACGGCGAACTGGCCGGGCGCGCCGAAGCCGTGGCCGAAGCCTTGCTCGACGCCGGCTGCCAGCCTGGAGAGCGGGTCGCGGTGTGCATGGACAAGGGCCTGGAACAGGTGATCGCGGTGCTCGGCATCCTGCGGGCCGGGGCCGCCTACCTGCCCCTGGACACCAACCAGCCCGAGGCCCGGCGCCAGTTGATCCTGGACAACGCCGAGGTCGCCCGGGTGCTCAGCCAGTCCTGGCTGAGCGACAGCTTGTGCTGGCCGGCGCGGGTGACCCAGGTGATCGCGGTGGACCAGGGCCCGCGGGCGGCACAACGGGCGTTGCCGAGCCTGGACATCGACCCGCAGCAACTGGCCTACGTGATTTACACCTCGGGCTCCACCGGGGTGCCCAAGGGCGTGATGATCAACCATCAGGCGGCCCTCAATACCATCGTCGACATCAACCAGCGCTTTGCCATCGAGGCCCAAGACCGGGTACTGGCCCTGGCCAGCCTGGGCTTCGATCTGTCGGTGTACGACATCTTCGGCCTGCTGGCCGTGGGCGGCGCCCTGGTGCTGCCGGACCCGCAACGCCGCGCCGACCCTTCGCATTGGGCCGAGTGCGTCCGGGAACACGGGGTGACCCTGTGGAACTCGGTACCGGCGCAATTGCAGATGCTCACCCACTACCTGCAGGCCGTGCCATCCATGGCCCCCGGTTCCCTGCGCCTGGCGCTGCTGTCTGGAGACTGGATCCCCCTGAACCTGCCGGCGGAGGCCGCCCAGCTACTGCCCGGGCTGCGGCTGATCAGCCTCGGCGGCGCCACCGAAGCGGCGATCTGGTCGATCTACTATCCGATTACCCAGGTCAACCCCCAGTGGCGCAGCATTCCCTACGGCATGCCCCTGGCCAATCAGCGCTTCATGGTGCTCGACGAGCAGGGCCGGGATCGCCCGCAAGGGGTGGCCGGCGAGCTGTACATCGCCGGTAGCGGTCTGGCCCTGGGTTACCTGGGGGATGCCGAGAAAACCGCCGAGCGCTTTGTCGACCATCCGCGCAGCGGCGAGCGCCTATACCGCACCGGCGACCTGGGGCGCTACCTGGACGACGGCCTGATCGAGTTCCTCGGCCGCGAAGATTTCCAGGTCAAGGTCCGTGGCCACCGCATTGAACTGGCGGAGGTGGAAAGCGCGCTGCTCAGCCATCCCCATGTGGAGTCCGCGGTGGTGGTGGCAGCGGGCGAGGGTGCCTTCGAGCGGCACTTGCAAGCCTGCCTGCGGGCCAGCCTGCGGGACACGCCGATCGCCTGGCCGGCGCAGTTGCAGGCGCGCACCCAGGCGGCGGCCGAAGCCGTGCGCGGCGGCTTGAGCGATGCCCTGGTGAGCGAGATGTCGGCCTGTGTCGAGCGCGCCGCACTGCTGTCCATGGGCCTGGCCCTGCAACGCCCCGGCTTGTTCGAGAGCGCCGGGCAGAGCCATGCCCTGGACGAGATTGTCGAGGCTTGTGAGGTGGCGCCGCGCAACCAGCGCTTGATCCGCCGTTGGCTGCAAGCCCTGGCCCGGGAAGGCCTGGTGCACCGGGACCTGCACACCGGGTGTTATTCGGGCCTGCAGGTATCGGCC
>NZ_VYKE01000336.1:0-2091 GCF_032424515.1 Pseudomonas sp. JV245A | reverse complement strand
TCGCGTTCGGCCAGGCACTGCCGGGCGCACAAGGCGATGCGCCGGCAGGCTTCGCGCAGGTCATCCGCTTGCAGCACCAGCCCCAGGCGGATATGCCCGGCGGCGCTGGGGCCGAAGGCTTCGCCAGCCAGCACCGAGACGCCCTGCTCATCCAGCAGGCGCTCGCTGAAGGCCTGGGCGCTGAGCCCGGTGGCGCGGATATCGACCATGACGAACATGCCGCCATCGGGTTTCAACGGCCGGGCACCGGGGCAATCGGCCAGGCAGTCGCACACCAGGTCCCGGCGCTGGCGATAGGCCTGGGCCATCTCTTGCAGCTGCGGCAAGGGCTGTTCCAGGGCCACCACGGCGGCGTCCTGGATGAATTCCGGTGAGCCGTAGAGCATGCACAGGGCGAGGTTTTCCAGGTGCGCGGCCAGGGCCGTCGGCGCCACTACCCAGCCCAGGCGCCAGCCGGTCATGGCATGGGACTTGGACAGGCTGTTGAGGGTCGCGGTGCGCTCGGCCATGCCCGGCAGGCTGGCCGGGCTGACATGCTCGCCCTCGTACAGCAGTTCGCTGTAGACCTCGTCGCAGATCAGCCACAGGTCATGTTCGATGCACAGCGCCGCCAGGGCTTCCCAGGTGGCCCGGGGGATACTGGCGCCCGTGGGGTTGTGCGGGCTGTTGAGCACCAGGGCCCGGGTCTTGCCGGTGATGCGCGCGGCCACCGCCTCGGGCTGCACCCGAAAGCCGTCTTCGGCCCGCACCGGCAGCGGCACCACCCGGGCGTTGCAGGCACCGAACACTGCTTCATAGGTGACGTACATCGGCTCGGCCACTATCACTTCGTCCCCCGGGTCCAGCAGGCACTGGGCCACGCTGTACAGGGCGCACTGGGCACCGGCCAGCACCACCACCTGCTCGGCATCCACCACTTGCCCGCTGCGCTGCTGATGGCGGCGGGCGATGGCCTCGCGCAAGGCGCGCTTGCCGCGCACATCGGCGTAATGGGTGTGGCCGGCCTGCAGGCTGTCGATGGCCGCCTGGACTATGGGTTGCGGGGTGTCGAAATCCGGGTCGCCCACCGACAGCAACCAGACCTGCTCGCCACGTTCGCGCTTGGCCAGGGCCCGGTAATGAATGTCCCAGGCGGCGGCGCCGTCTCCGGCAATACGTTGGGTCAGTCGAGAAAAGCGCATGCACAAGCTCCAGGAAAAAGGGATGGTCAGCGCGCGCAGGCGTGCTTGAGTTCGATCAGGGTCACGCCATTGCGGGCAAAGCCCTCGCGCAGTTCCTGTTGCAACTCATCGAGGCTGGCGGGCTGGCTGACGCTGCAACCAAAGGCCCGGGCCAGGGCGGCAAAATCCGGATTGCGCGGCAGCACGCCAATGGGCTCGATGTTCAGGTCCAGCATGTCATCGCGGATCTGCCCCAGGGCATCGTTGTTCCACAGCAGCACCACCAGCGGGCTGCGCAGTTCCTCCACCGCCGTGGCCAACTCCTGCACGGTGTAGAGAAAACCACCATCGCCCACCAGTACCAGCCCGGGACGCTCGGGGGCTCCGAGCTTGGCGCCGATGCCCGCCGGCAAGCCGTAGCCGAGGGTGCCGTAGCCGGTGGGGTGCAGCCAGCTGCGGGTGGCCCGGGTCGGGTACAGGTAGTTGCCGCTGTAGGCCAGCTGGGTCATGTCGCTGGCGATAAAGCCGTGCTCCGGCAGCTCGGCGGCAATGCGTTGCAGGATCGAGCGGTGAATCTGCTGCAAGGGCCCCTGCCCGTTCTGCAGCGCCTGGCGCAGATCGGCCACCGCATGAATCGCCGCCCCCGCTTCGGCCGGTGTGGGTGGCAAGGCCTGGAGCAAGGCGTCCAGGGTGGCCCGGGCATCGCCGTGCAAGGCCACCGAACACGGGTAGAAGTCATTGAACTTGCGCGGGTCGATATCCAACCGCAGCAGCTCGCCGTTCAGCGGCAGGCGCTCGCGCCAGTAGTCGGTGTCGGCCATTTCGGTGCCCACCGCCAGCACCACGTCGGCCTGAGCGATCAACTGCCAGCCGGGCTCCACGCACAAGGTCGCCCCGGCGTTCAGTGGCGCTTCATCCGGCAGCAGGCCCT
>NZ_VYKE01000335.1:0-2098 GCF_032424515.1 Pseudomonas sp. JV245A | reverse complement strand
GCCCCGGCGCCGGGTCGTACAGTGCCTCCCATAAAAAGTCCTTGAACTGCACCGCCGCCCCCAGGCGGAAGCCGCCGCGATGGGTGTAGGCGGCAATCGGGTTGCGCGACATCGATTCACTGGCCACGCACAACGCCAGTTGCACCTCGCCCCGCACCTGCTCGGCTGCCTGGCGCAGCAGCTCGAAACCGGTGGCGCAGATGCGCTGCACCCCCAAGGCCGGCACCGCTTGCCCGACACCGCTGTACAGGCCGATGTGCCGAGGCAGCAGGTAGGCGTCGAAACTGGCCTGGGCCATGGAACCGGCCAGCACGCTGTCCACCGCCCGGGCATCGATGCCGGCGCGCAGCAGTACCTCGCGCCCGACCTTGATCCCCAGATCGATCGGCGAGATCTCGGCCAGGTCCCCGCCAAGGTCGACCCAGGGCGTGCGCAACGCCTCAAGGATCGCCACATCGGCAAACCCGCTGTACTGCCCGGCGCCGTTCATGGCTTGGGCTCGGCGCGCAGGATCGACGGCTCGCGGCCGCGATACAGGTCCTCGACCTGTTCGGCGCGCCACTGCAACACCGCGCGCTGGTTGATCGAGCCCTTGTCGGTGATTTCCCCGCGGTCGATGGACGCCGGCTCTACCTGCAGGGCGATCCACTCCAGGCGGCTGGCATTGCCGCTGGCCTCGCGGTTCAGGCGCTGCAACCAGTCGCCGAACCACTGGCGCACCGGCGCGCTGGCCAGCACCTGGGCGTCGCTGGCCTCGGCGGCCAGCCCCGCCAGCCGCCGGCATTCATACAGCCGTGGGAACACCAGGGCGCCCAGGCACTCGCGGTCCGGTGCGGCCACCACCAGGTCCTGGACATAGGGCGAGCCTTCGAGCACCGCGCGATTGCGCAGCGGGCCAACGCTGACAAACACCCCGGACGACAACTTGAAATCCTCGGCGATGCGCCCGTCGAACATCAGCCCCAGCTGCGGGTCGTGGGGGTCGGCGAGCTTGAGCGCATCCCCCGAGCAGTAGAAGCCCAGGGCATCGAACACCTCGGCGGTCTGCTGCGCCGCGCGCCAGTAGCCGGGCATGATGTGCGGCCCGCGAAAACGCCCTTCGAGCTTGCCGTCCACCGGCACCAGGCGCACCTCGCAACCCGGCGCCGGCAGGCCGATGTAACCGGCCATCGACAGCGGCCCGGTGGTGAAGGTGCAAGACGGCGCGGCCTCGGTCATGCCGAGCCCGGCCATCATGCGGATACGTTCGCCGCAATGCTGCTCGGCGACCCGGTCCAGGCGGTCCCAAACACTTTGCGAAAGCCCGGCGGCGGCGAAGAAGAACAGGCTCATGCGCTTGAAAAAACACTCGCGCAGCTCGGCATCCTGCTCCAGGGCATTGACCAGCTCCTCCCAGCCCTTGGGCACGGTCAGGTAGGCGGTGGGCGAAATCTCCTTGAGGTTACGCAAGGTTTCGGCAAAGCCCTGGGCCGTGGGCTTGCCATCGTCCAGATAAAAACTGCCGCCGTTGTAGAGCACGATGCCGACGTTATGGCTGCCACCGAAGGTGTGGTTCCAGGGCAGCCAGTCCACCAGCACCGGCGGCTCTTCACCGAACACCGGGAAGGTCTGCAACAGCATCTGCTGGTTGGCGCAGAGCATGCGCTGGGTGGTGATCACCGCCTTGGGCAGCTTGGTCGAGCCCGAGGTGAAGAGAAACTTGGCGATGCTGTCCGGGCCGGTGGCGGCAAAGGCCGCATCGGCCTCGGCAGCACCGGGCTCGGCCAGCAGGCTGGCGAAGCTCGCCTGGCGCCGCCCCGGCACCTGGCCGCGCACGCAGATCAGCGGCGTCTCGGGCGGCAGCACCGCGTCGATGGCCCGCTGGTAAGCGCCAGCATCGCTGACAAACACCAGCCCCGGCTGCAACAGGTCGCAGACATGGCGCAGCTTGGCAAAGTCCTGGGACAGCAGCGAATAGGCCGGCGACACCGGACAATAGGGAATCCCGGCGTACATCGCGCCCAGGGCCAGTTGCAGGTGTTCGATGTCATTGCCCGAGAGCAGCGCCAGCGGCTTGTCGGCCGACAAACCGTAGCCGAGCAGGCCCTGGGCGATGGCG
>NZ_VYKE01000334.1:0-2115 GCF_032424515.1 Pseudomonas sp. JV245A | reverse complement strand
CAGCGGCCACCACCACCATCGACCAAAGGGCAAGGTCCCGGTGCCCAGCCCCGCCGGCTGGTCATGCTGCCAGGCCCAGTCGGCCGCCGCGCGCTCGGCCTCGGAGAACTGCGGCGAACCACCGGTCTCGACTTTCCATCCACCCTGCCCATCGCGGTTGATCAGGCAGACACGCAACTCGTCGCGACCATTCAAATGCTGGGCCGCGGCGCTGATCACCGCTTGCCGGTCAGTGGCGGCAGTCAACTTGCGCGACAGGTCCAGGAGCTCGCCGGTTTCCTCCTGGGTATCGCGCAAGGCCTGCAACTGCCGGCGCTGGCGGGCCGCCAGATTGCCGGTCAGCGCGGCCATGAGCAGGAAGAACAGCAGGGTCAGTACATCTTCTTCCCGCTGGATGGCCAGGGAGAAGTTCGGCGGAATGAACAGGAAGTCATAACTGAGAAAGGACAGCGCCGCGCAAGCCAGGGCCGGCCCCAGGCTGCTGCGCACTGCCACCAGCAGCACCGCGGCGAGGAACACCAGGGAGATGTTCGGCAACGGCAGGACACTGGCCACCCCCCAGGCCAGGGCGCTGGCCAGGAGGGTGGCCAGGACTGCCAGGACGTAGTCGAACCAGATCAGCGAATGCTTGACCCGCAGGCCCGGCTGATGGGGCTGGGGCTCGCTGTCCAGGACATTGATCTCCAGGTCATCGGCATTGCGCAGCAAGCGCGCCGCCAAGCCGCCACCGAACCAGCGCCGGCGCCAGCGGCGCCTGGACTGCCCCACCAGCAGCAGGCTGGCGCGACGCTCCGCGGCGTGCTGGATCAAGGTCTTGGCCACCTCGCCGGCGCGCAACAAGACCACTTCCCCGCCCAGGCGCTCGGCCAGTTGTTGAGCAGCCTGCAAGCGCAAGCGTGCCTGCTCGTCGCGCAACCGGCCGTTATCCACATGCACCAGGCTCCAGGGCAGGTGGCGACGCTGAGCCACACGGCTGGCGTGACGTACCAGCCGCTCGGCCTGGGCATCGCCGTCGATACCCACCAGCAGCCGCCCGCGCACCGCCGGTGCCGCCTGCCCCAACTGGCGATAGCCCTGGGCCAGGTCGTTGTCCACCTGGGCGGCGGCGGTCTGCATCGCCAGTTCGCGCAGGGCGGTGAGGTTGGTCTGGGTGAAAAATGCATCGATGGCCGCCCGCGCCTGCTCCGGCACGTAGACCTTGCCGTCCCGCAGACGCTCCAGCAGCTCTCGGGGCGGCAAGTCCACCAGCAGCAACTCATAGGCCTCTTGCAACACCCAGTCAGGCAGGGTTTCACGGACCTGGACCCCGGTAATGCCGCGCACCTGGTCATTGAGGCTTTCCAGGTGCTGGACATTAACCGTGGTGAAAACGTCGATCCCGGCCGCCAGCAACTCCTGAATGTCCTGCCAGCGCTTGGCGTGCCGGCTGCCCGGGGCATTGCTGTGGGCCAGTTCGTCCACCAGTACCAGCTTGGGCTTGGCCTTGAGCAGGCCGTCGAGGTCCATTTCCTCCAGCAATACGCCACGGTATTCCGAACGCACCAAGGGCTGCTGGGGCAGCCCGCTCAACAAGGCTTCGGTCTCGGCGCGGCCGTGGGTCTCCACCACCCCGGCAAGCACCTTGACCCCTTGGCGCAGTTGGCTATGGGCCGCCTGAAGCATGGCGTAGGTCTTGCCAACCCCGGGGGCGGCGCCCAGGAACACCTTGAGTCGGCCGCGGCCGTCCCGTGGCAGCTCGGCTAGCAGCGCGTCGGCGCGACCGGAATCACTCATGGGTTATCTCTCTGCGACAAGACATTCGGTTCAATCTGCGCTCACTTCAGTTGCGTTTGCCAGCGCTCCCTGGGGCTGGAAGCCCCTGCGGGGCATTTTGCAGCCTCGCAGGTTCGGCAGCGGCTACAGCTGTTCCAGGGCCAGGTTCAGGGCCAGTACATTGACCACCGGCGGCCCCACCAGCGGCTGCTCTATATGGGCGTCCACCAGGGCCTGCAACTTGGCTGGCGACAGGTTGCGCGCCGCCGCGACCCGCGCCAGTTGATAGTCAATTGCCTGCGGTGGCAAGTGTGGATCGAGGCCGCTGCCCGAAGTGGTCAGCAATGCCAGGGGCACCGGCCC
>NZ_VYKE01000333.1:0-2117 GCF_032424515.1 Pseudomonas sp. JV245A | reverse complement strand
GCCCAGGCCGATGCGCGCGAAGTGCAGGCGGCGGCCCAGGCTGCCGACCTGCGCTTTGCCGCCGAACAGAAAGCCTTCGCCAGTGCGGGGCAGGCCTTCGTCCTCGAGCAGTACCTGAGCCAGCTGAGCCAGGGCCTGAGCCAGGCCAAGCTGCTGATTCTTGATCATCGTCTGGGGGGCGACAGCGCGCCGACCCTCGACCTGCGTACGTTCACCTTGCCGGCCGACCCTTCGGCGCCGCGTAAAGCCGCTCAGCCAGGAGCCGTCCATTGAGCCAGTCCTCCCACTCCCACGATCACGCCGGCCACGACCACGGGCACGGCCATCACCACCATCACGGGCATCACCACCATCATCATGGGGCGCCGGCCGAGGCCGGGCCTTTCCCCTGGCGGCGCATGGGCTGGGCCGTGCTACTGGTGCTGTTTGCCGTGGCCGCGGCGAGCCTGGTGCAAGTGCGCTCCGGCGAGGCCACGGTAATCACCCGCTTCGGCAACCCGGCGCGGGTGCTGCTGGAGCCGGGCCTGAACTGGCGCTGGCCGGCACCCTTTGAAGCGGCGATCCCGGTGGACCTGCGCCTGCGCACCACGTCCAGTGGCTTGCAGGATGTGGGCACCCGCGACGGTTTGCGGATTATCGTCCAGGCCTACGTGGCCTGGCGGGTCCAGGGCGACGCGGACAATGTGCAGCGTTTCATGCGGGCGGTGCAGAACCAGCCGGACGAAGCGGCGCGGCAGATCCGCACCTTTGTCGGTTCGGCCCTGGAAACCACCGCCAGCAGCTTCGATCTGGCCAACCTGGTGAACACCGATGCCAGCCAGGTGCGCATCGCTGATTTCGAAGCGCAACTGCGCAAGCAGATCGAACAGCAATTGCTTTCCACTTATGGAGTGCGAGTGGTGCAGGTGGGAGTGGAGCGTCTGACCCTGCCCTCGGTGACCCTGACCGCCACCGTGGACCGCATGCGCGCCGAGCGTGAAACCATCGCCACGGAACGCACCGCCATCGGCAAGCGCGAAGCGGCGCAAATCCGCTCTGGCGCCGAACGCGATGCGCGAATCGTCCAGGCCGATGCCACGGTGAAGGCCGCGGATATCGAGGCGCAATCCCGGGTTGAGGCGGCGCAGATTTATGGCCGCGCCTACGCCAGTTCCCCGCAGCTGTACAACTTGCTGCGCTCACTGGACACCCTGGGTACTGTGGTGACTCCGGGCACCAAGTTGATCCTGCGCACCGACGCGGCGCCTTTCCGGGTGCTGGTGGATGGCCCGCCAAACCTGCCGGGCAAAGCCGCTGGTTCGCAACCATGAATAAGGTTCCACGTGGAACAAATGAGTTGAGCAGCCCGTGGATCCAGGCCGGGCGTCTGGCATTCATCGCCTTGTACGGGGTGACAGTACTGGCGGCGCTGGCCTGGGCCTTCTCCAATGTGCGGCAGATAGACCCGCAGAACCGGGCCATGGTCTTGCACTTTGGCAAATTGGAAAGGGTGCAGAGCGCCGGATTGCTCTTGGCCTGGCCCCAGCCTTTTGAGCAGGTGGTGCTGCTGCCCGCCGCCGACCGGGTACTGGAGCGGCGGGTGGAGGGTTTGCTGCGTTCCGAGGCGGCTCTGGAAGGGGACCGGGTTGCCACCCTGGCCACGCCTTTGAACGACACCCTGGCCGGGTCCGGTTACCTGCTGACTGGCGATGCCGGTGTGGTACAGCTGGACGTGCGGGTGTTCTACAAGGTCAGCGATCCCTACGCCTATGTGCTCCAGGCTGACCACGTGCTGCCGGCCCTGGATCGGTTGGTGACCCGCAGTGCCGTGGCCCTGACCGCCGCCCGTGACCTGGACACCATCCTGGTGGCGCGCCCGGAACTGATCGGCAGCGACAACCAGGCCGCCGAGCGTCGTGAGCGGCTGCGGGGCGATCTGCTGCAAAGCATCAACCAGCGCCTGGCGCAGTTGACCACCAGCGGCCAGGGCATTGGCGTCGAGGCAACGCGGGTGGATGTGCAATCGAGCCTGCCCGGCCCGGCGGTCAGCGCCTTCAACGCGGTGCTCACTGCCAGCCAGCAAGCCGACAAGGCGGTCGCCAACGCCCGCACCGAAGCGGAAAAACTGACCCAGGGCG
>NZ_VYKE01000332.1:0-2189 GCF_032424515.1 Pseudomonas sp. JV245A | reverse complement strand
GGTGCGGCGCCGGCAGCAGGGCTGAAGGGCGAGTTTGCGACACACGGTCGCCCCAGCGGCCGCCAAGGGGCCATTGTTTGACCATGATCAAGCCCTTCCCCGGGGTATCCGCGCAGTCTGTCAGCAGACCTGCGGATTCGCGCAGACCCCTTCCCGGCAATGGAGATCGGCAACATGGCCAAGATGAAAGCAGCGGTATTCGTGGAGAAGAACCGCATCGTGCTGGAAGACAAGGACATCCCCGAAATCGGTCCGCTGGACGCCCTGGTGCGGATCACCACCACCACCATCTGCGGCACCGACGTGCACATCCTGCGGGGTGAATACCCGGTGGCCAAGGGCCTGACCATCGGCCACGAGCCGGTGGGGGTGATCGAGCGCCTGGGCTCCCAGGTGCGCGGCTTCCACGAGGGCCAGCGAGTGATCGCCGGGGCCATCACCCCCAGCGGCCAGAGCTACGCCTGCCTCTGCGGCTGCGGCTCCCAGGACGGCCCGGACACCCGCCACGGCTTCCGCGCCACGGGCGGCTGGAAGTTCGGCAACACCATCGATGGCTGCCAGGCCGAATACGTGCGTGTGCCGGACGCCCTGGCCAACCTGTGCCCGATCCCCGACGGCCTGAGCGATGAAGAAGTGCTGATGTGCCCGGACATCATGTCCACCGGTTTCTCCGGCGCCGAGCGTGCCGAGGTGAACATCGGCGACAGCGTGGCGGTGTTCGCCCTGGGCCCCATCGGCCTGTGCGCGGTGGCCGGAGCAAGGCTCAAGGGTGCCACCACCATCATTGGCGTCGACACCGTGGCCGCGCGCATGAGCGTGGCGCGCGGGCTGGGGGCGACCCATGTGGTGGACTTCAAGCAGGGCGACGTGGTCAAGCAGATCATGGACCTCACCGACGGTCGCGGGGTCGATGTGTCGATCGAGGCCCTGGGCACCCAGGGCACCTTCGAGTCGGCGCTGCGGGTGCTGCGCCCGGGGGGCAAGCTGTCGAGCCTGGGGGTCTATTCCAGCGACCTGCGCATTCCCCTGGATGCCTATGCCGCCGGCCTGGGCGACCTGAGCATCCTCAGCACCCTGTGCCCGGGCGGCAAGGAACGCATGCGCCGGCTGATGGAGGTGGTCGCCAGTGGCCAGGTGGACCTCAAGCCGCTGGTGACCCACCGCTTCAAGCTCGACGATATCGAGGCCGCCTACGAGCTGTTCGCCAGCCAGCGCGACGGCGTGATGAAGATCGCCATCACCCCATGATCCGTGCCACCGGGCGCCCTTGATACCGATCAAGGCGCCCGGCAGCACGGCATTCCACACTCAAGCTCACGTATCGCCCAAGGAGGAGCACCATGAGCCAGTACCAGCGTCTGTTGCTGATCGCCGATCCACAGCAGCACCAATCCCCCGCGGCGCGCCGTGCCGTTGCCCTGGCCCGGGCCAGCGGCGCGGCGCTGCACGCCCTGGTGTTCGTCGAACCGCCGGCGCGCACCTACCTGTGGGAAGAACACCTGGAAGACAGCGAGCGCGAAGCCTACCTGCAGCGCCACGAGCGCTGGTTGCAGGTGGAAGCGCAGTGGATGGCCGAGGAGGGCGTGCAGGTCACCACCCAGGTGATCTGGAGCACCCAGGTGCTCAAGGACATGCTCGCCTACATCGACGAGTTCCGGCCTGACCTGCTGATCAAGGACGTGACCCTGGAGTCGGCCCTCAAGCGCGTGTTCGTCACCCCGCTGGATTGCCACCTGCTGCGCGAGGCGCCGGTGCCGGTGCACCTGGTCAACGACGCGCCGCACAAGCTGCCCCGGCGGATTGTCGCCGCGGTGGACCCGGCCCAGTCCGACACCCAGATCCGCGGGCTCAATACGCAGATCATCCAGACCGCCCACGCCCTGGCCCTGCAATGCGACGCCCAGTTGCACCTGCTGTACGCCTACGACCTGATGCCGATGCTCGATGGCGTGGCGCCGGTGGCGTCCACCGCCTGGAGCGTCAACTGCCTGGACGAGTTGCGCGACTCCCTGCACAAGGAATTCGAACGCCTGGGGGATGAGCACAACGTGCCCCAGGAATTCCGCCACTTCATCATGGGCCCGCCGGTGCCGGGCATCGCCCAGTTCGTCGACGAATACCTGGTGGACGTGGTGGTCATGGGCACCGTGCACCGCACCGGCTTTGGCCGCTTGATCGGCAGCACCACC
>NZ_VYKE01000331.1:0-2191 GCF_032424515.1 Pseudomonas sp. JV245A | reverse complement strand
GGCAAGCCGGCGCCTACGAGGGGCTTGGCAGCCCGGATTTGGGGCCCCTTTGCCCCGTTCATTGCACCGGCACCGCGCGAATCGGCGCCCGCGGCGTCTGCGGTACGCCCTGCAGGGACACCGGCACTGCCCCGGGGATCGCCTTGCTCGCCGCCGGCAGTTGCGGCGCCTGGATATCCGGCATCACCCAACTGCGCTCCGGCTGCAACTGGCCCTGTACCCGGCGCATGAAGTCATAGCGATTGAGGGTAATGCTGCGCCCCGCGCCACTGTCGCGAATGATGTAGGGCCGCAGGAACACCATCAGGTTGGTCTTGGTCACGCTGCGCTTGTCGTTGCGAAACAGCACCCCGAGCCCGGGGATGTTCGACAGCCACGGCACTGCGTCGTTGCTCTGGCTGTAGCCGTCCTGCAGCAGGCCGCCGAGCACCATGATCTGCCCGTCATCCAGCAGGATGCTGGTGTCGATCGCCCGCTTGTTGGTCACGGTGCCGGCGTCCACCGAAGCCCGCTGGTCGACGCTGCTGACCTCCTGGTAGATATCCAGCTTCACCGTGCCGCCTTCGGAGATCTGCGGCCGCACATTGAGCTTCAGGCCCACTTCTTCACGCTGCACGGTCTGGAACGGGTTGTTGCTGGTGCCGCCACCGCCGGTCACATAGCTGCCGGTGACAAAGGGAATGGTCTGGCCGACGAAGATGCTCGCCGCCTCGTTGTCCAGGGTCAACAGGTTGGGCGTCGACAACACGTTGGTGCCGCCCTTGCTCTTCAATGCCCGGGCCAGGACCTTGAGGTCCAGCACCTTGCCGATCCCCGGGATGTCCACCGTGCCGTTGACCACGCCGACGTTCAGGCCCTTGGGCAACACGTCGATGCTGGTCTTGCTCGCCGGCGTGCCCACCAGCCCGCTGCCGCCGAGGTTGACCCCGCCAAAGCCGCCGCGCCCGGCGAGATTGCCGGCCTGCCACTGCACGCCGAACTCGCTGGCATCGTCTTCGCTGACTTCGACGATCAGGCTCTCGATCACCACCTGGGCGCGACGCTGGTCGAGCTGGTCGATGACCTCCCGCAGGTTGCGGTACAGCGGGTCCGGCGCCGAGATCAGCAAGGTGTTGGTGGTGGCATCGGCCTGGATGGTCACGCCACCGGCACTGAAGGCGGTGTTCTGGTCATTCTGCTGGCCCGTGCCGCCCTGGCCGGCGCTGCTGCCCTGGCCGTAGGCACCACTGCCGCTGCTGCTGTTGTTCAGGTTGCCACTGGCGGTGGGCGTGCCGCTGCTGTTCTGGCTCGCGCCCTGGGCGCCCTGGCTGTTGCCGCCCATGCCGCTGAGCATGGCCCGGGCGCCGTCGCTGCCGGCGCTGTCGCTTTCCCCGGTGAGCAGCCCGCGCAGGGCCTGGGCCAGCTTGCCGGCCTGGGCGTTGCGCAGGTACACCACGTGCAGGTTGCTGGGGTTGCTCTGGGCGTTGTCCAGTTTGTAGATCAGGTTGCGCGCCAGTTCGGTGCGCTCCGGGCTGCCGGCGCGGATGATGATGGAGTTGGAGCGCGGGTCGCCGATCACGCTGATCTTCTGGGTCTGGTCGGCGCCCTGGGTTTCCAGCAGTTCGGCGACCATGGTGGCGATGTCCACGGCGATGCCGTTCTGCACCGCCACCACATCGGTGTCGATGGCGCTCGGGGTGTCGATGCCGTTGATGATCTGCGCCACCCGCTGCAGGTTCTCCGCGTAGTCGGTGACCACGATGGTGTTGTTGCCCGGGTAGGCATTGATCGGGTTGTTCGGCGAGACGATGGGCCGCAGCACCGGAATCAGGTTCACCGCATTTTCATATTGCAGGCGGAAGGTGCGGGTCAGCATGCCGTTGCCCGCCGGCTTGTCGGCGCTGTAGATCGGCCCGCCCAGCAGCTTGGCGTCGGCTTCGGGCACCACCTGGGCCACCCCGCCCACGTCCACCACGGAGAAACCCTGCATGCGCAGGGCCGCCAGCAGCATGTCGTAGGCCTGGTGCGCCGGCACCTGGCCTTCGCTGACCAGGGTCAGGTTGCCCTTGACCCGTGGGTCCACCAGGAACTGCTGGCCGGTGGAACGGGACAGCGCGCGCACCACCGCCTGGATATCGGCGTCGACGAAGTTCAGTTGCACCGGCTGGTCCCCCAGAGGATTGCGCGGCACGCTGGTGCTGCGCGACGTGCC
>NZ_VYKE01000330.1:0-2192 GCF_032424515.1 Pseudomonas sp. JV245A | reverse complement strand
TGTGCCGATTTCGTCATCCACGACAGCGAAAACCCACAAGCGGCAGCGCCCCCGCCAAGGCCACTCTGTAGCTCTTTGCCCTCAGGTGCCCTCATGAAAAAAATAACCGTGATCGACTCCCACACCGGGGGTGAACCCACCCGCCTGGTCATCGACGGCTTTCCCGACCTGGGCCGCGGCTCCATGGCCGAACGCTTGCAGATCCTGGAGCGCGAGCACGACCAGTGGCGCCGGGCCTGCGTCCTCGAACCCAGGGGCAGCGACGTGCTGGTGGGGGCCCTGCTGTGCCAGCCGCAGGCCAGCGACGCCTGTGCCGGAGTGATCTTCTTCAACAACAGCGGCTACCTGGGCATGTGCGGCCACGGCACCATTGGCCTGGTGCGCTCGCTGTATCACCTGGGGCGCATCGACCAGGGCGTGCACCGTATCGAAACCCCGGTGGGCACCGTCGAGGCCACCCTGCACGAGGACCTGTCGGTGAGCGTGCGCAACGTCCCCGCCTACCGCTACCGCACCCAGGTGATGCTGCAACTGCCCGGCCACGGCAAGGTGCACGGCGACATCGCCTGGGGCGGCAACTGGTTCTTCCTGATCAGCGACCACGGCCAGCGCATTGCCCTGGACAATGTCGAAGCCCTGACCCACTACACCTGGGACGTGCGCCAGGCCCTGGAAGCCGCCGGCATCACCGGCGCCGAGGGCGGGGTCATCGACCACATCGAACTGTTCGCCGACGACCCGCAGGCCGACAGCCGCAACTTCGTGCTCTGCCCCGGCAAGGCCTACGACCGTTCGCCCTGCGGCACCGGCACCAGCGCCAAGCTGGCGTGCCTGGCGGCGGACGGCAAGCTCGCCCCGGGCCAGGCCTGGCGCCAGGCCAGTGTCATCGGCAGCCAGTTCAGCGCCCACTATGAGAAGGTCGGCGAGCAACTGATTCCGATCCTTCGCGGCAATGCCCACATCAGCGCCGAAGCCACTCTGCTGCTGGACGACAGCGATCCGTTCGCCTGGGGCATCGGCTCGTGACGCCGGTGGCCGAGGCCGAGGTGATAGTGGTGGGCGCTGGCATCATCGGTGCCGCCTGCGCCCATGAGCTGGCCCGGCGCGGCCTGCGGGTGCAGGTGCTCGACGATGGTCGTGGCGGTGCCACCGGGGCCGGCATGGGCCATCTGGTGGTGATGGACGACAACCCGGCGGAACTGGCCTTGAGTCACTACTCCCTCGGCCTCTGGCGGCAGCTGCGCGAACGCCTGCCCGAGGCCTGCGCCTACCGGAACTGCGGCACCTTGTGGTTGGCCGCCGACCACCACGAGAGGGACCTGGCGCGGACCAAGCAGCAGGCCCTGGCCGACCACGGCATCAGCGGCGAGCTGCTGGACAGCACCCGGCTGGCGAGCCTGGAACCGATGTTGCGCAAAGGCCTGGCCGGTGCGCTGAAGATCCCCGGCGACGCGATCCTCTACGCCCCGGCCACTGCCCACTGGCTGCTCGGCAACGCTTCGCTGATCAGGCGCCAGGCAGCCCGGGTGCGCAGCGTCGCCGGGGACCAGGTGGAGCTCGCCGACGGTCGCGTGCTGAGGGCACAACGGGTGCTGCTGGCCAACGGCTTCGCTGCCCGGGAACTGTTGCCGGCTCTGCCCCTGCGCCCGAAGAAGGGGCATCTGCTGATCAGCGACCGCTACCCGCAACAGGTCGGCCACCAACTGGTGGAGCTGGGTTACGCCGCCAGCGCCCACGCCAGCCACGGCACCTCGGTGGCGTTCAATGTCCAGCCGCGGCCCACCGGCCAGTTGCTGATCGGCTCGTCCCGACAGTTCGACACCCTCGATCCGGCCATCGACCCCAGCGTACTGGCGCCCATGCTGCGGCGCGCCGTGGACTACCTGCCGGCGCTCGCCGAGCTCAACGGCATCCGCGCCTGGACCGGCTTTCGCGCCGCCACGCCGGATGGCCTGCCGATCCTCGGCGAACACCCGCGGCAACCGGGCCTGTGGCTGGCGGTCGGGCATGAAGGCCTGGGAGTCACCACCGCCCCCGGCAGCGCGCGACTGCTGGTGGACCTGATGCTGGGCGAATGCCCGGTGCTCGACCCGCGCCCCTATCTGCCCGGGCGCTTCGCCGCCCTGACTGGAGACTTGCCATGATCATCTACCTGGACCAGCAGGCCCTGCAGGTGGCCGACGGCCTCAGCG
>NZ_VYKE01000329.1:0-2212 GCF_032424515.1 Pseudomonas sp. JV245A | reverse complement strand
GCCGGGCTGTCGCAGTTCGTCGCCGGCAGCGCGGCGATCCGCGTGCTCAACGACCTGCGGGTCAAGGTCTTTGCCCATATCCAGGCCCTGAGCGTCAGCTACTTCGACCAGACCCGCGCCGGGCGCATCATTTCCCGCGCCGACCGCGACGTCGACAGCCTGGAGCCGCTGCTGATCCAGGGTCCGCCGGAGCTGCTGGGGGCCCTGCTGCGCTGCGCCCTGGCGGCGCTGATGCTGTGGCGCATCGACCCGCGCTTCTTCCTCAGCCTGGCGGCCACGGTGCCGCTGCTGGCGCTGGCGACCTGGGGCTTCAAGCGCATCTCCCAGCGCAACTGGGCCAGGGTCGCGGAGAACCGCAGCCGCTTCACCGCGCACCTGGTGGAAAGCGTCAGCGGCGCGCGCATGCTCCAGCAATGCGGGCAGCAGGAACCCAACCTGCAGCGCTATCGCGGCCTGCTGGATGACTTCAACCAGGCGCTGATCCGCGGCAGCCTGCGCTCCAGCTGGTTCGCCCCATTCACCGCGCTGCTCAGCACCGCCGGCATGGCCGCGCTGCTGCTGGTGGGCGGCTATGGGCTGGCCGATAACCAGATCAGCGTTGGCCAGATGGCGGAAAGCCTGTTCTACGTGTTTCTGTTTCTGGGCCCGTTGCAGGAACTCTCTGACCTGTTCGAACGCTACGCCACCGGCTCAGCCTCGGCGCAGCGGATCTTTCTGCTGCTGGACACCCGGCCCCAGGTCCTCGACCCGGCCCAGCCCCAGCGCATGCAGCGGGCCCGGGGCGAGGTCGGTTTCGAACAGGTGCGGTTCGCCTACGACCCCAGGAGCAAAAACGCGGTGATCCAGAACCTGGACCTGCAGATCAAGGCCGGCGAAGTGCTGGCGATTGTCGGCCCCTCGGGCCATGGCAAAAGTACCCTGGTGCAGTTGCTGACCCGTTTCTACGACGTTCAGGGCGGCGCCGTGACGCTCGACGGCGTGGACATCCGGCACCTGGCTCAGCACGACCTGCGCCGGGCCGTGGGCGTGGTGCTGCAGGACAATGTGCTGTTCAGCGGCACTATCCTCGACAACCTGCGCCTGGCAGCCCCCGGCGCCGATGATGCAACGCTGATTGCCGCGGCCCGGGAGCTGGGGGCCGACGAGGTGCTGGAACGCCTGCCCCACCAGTACCACAGCGAGGTCGGCCCCCTGGGTGGACACCTGAGCCATGGCCAGCGGCAACTGGTGTGCCTGGTACGGGCCTACCTGGCCAACCCGGCGGTGCTGGTACTGGACGAAGCCACCTCGGCGGTGGACATCCATACCGAGCGGCGCATCCAGCGCGCCCTGCGCCGGCTGTGCCAGGGGCGCACGGCGATCATCATCGCCCACCGCCTGGCGACCATCCGCGACGCCGACCGGATCGCGGTGATCCGCCACGGCCAACTGGTGGAACAGGGACCGCATCAGCAGTTGATCCGGCAGAGCGGCGCCTATGCGGCGTTGTACCAGGCCTATCTGCGTAGCGCCGACCAACCCGGCGGCGCAAACCCCGCGGCCCCTTTCGCCGGCAAGCCGGCTCCTGCAACAGCACCGCCGATATCGCGCCAGCTGTAGGCACTGGCTTACCAGCGAAGGCGCCCGCAAGGACAGCACAAGGCTCAAGGGCCTGTTCGCCGGCAAGCCGGCTCCTACAACAGCACCGCCGGTATCGCGCCAGCTGTAGGCGCTGGCTTGCCAGCGAAGGCGTCCGCAAGGACAGCACAAGGCTCAAGGGCCTGTTCGCCGGCAAGGAGGCACTGGGTTGTTGCGCGCTCAGCAGCGGTTGCTGCCGGGGTGCTGCTACAGCAGCACCAGGGCCCTGCGCTAGGCCGGCTGAAGCCCCCGAACCCCCGCCATGGTGGGCTGCGACGGCCATGGCATGGCCGTTGCAATTACCCCCTGACAGGCGTCTTCGCACCCGCGCGGCGCAACGCGTTACTGAATCAGGAGCACCCATGAGCACTGAATTTTTCTGGCGCCTGCCGCTGGGCACCGACGGCCCGCAGTTGAGCACCGACAAGCACAATCGCGGCAACCCCCACCCCCGTGCCGGGCATATCGCCCCCGGGCGCCTGGCCAACGGCGAGCCCGACGGTTTCACCTACATCGACTACATCGCCCAGGTGGCCAAGGCCGCCGAGCTGGCGGGCTTCGAAGGCGCCCTGCTGCCTACCGGCCCCGAGCCCTG
>NZ_VYKE01000033.1:0-48753 GCF_032424515.1 Pseudomonas sp. JV245A | reverse complement strand
GCAAATGCCGCCAGGTGCGCCGCCACTTCCGGCGTCAACAGGGGCACGTGGTACTCGCTCTTGAACAGGGGAATGGTCGAGTCCGCCAGGCGCGGCCAGCCCAGCTGGAAGGTGCCATCGACCAGATCGACGGCCAGCCCCTCGACCTTGGTCTGTCCGGATTTCCAGAACACCGCGGCAATGGAAAAACGCGCGATAAAGGCGATCAGGCTGTAGGGAATGCGCTCAAACCCTTGAATGATCCGATTCACCAGTCCGGCAATGGGTGTTTCTGTCTGGGTGTTCATGGTCAGGCCTTCTTCTGGGGTTGCAGGTCGATAAGAGCGCCGTGGCCGAGCAGCAGGCCCAGGCACTGGCCCAGGTCGAAGTCGGCCTGGGCGTCCAGGGCATGGGCCGCGGCGATTTCCAGCGGCCAGTGGTTGCGTAGGGCTTCAATGAAGGTCATGGCGCCGGTATCCACGGCGATCACCTCGACCTCCAGGGCGTTGCGCAGCACCAGGGCGTTCTGCCCCTGCTGCAGGTCGAAAGCCGGCCAGGGCTGGTCGCTCTGGTGCGCCGCCCACAGGCTCACTACGGCGTAGCCGGAGTGCAGGGTGCGCAGTGACGGATGCAGGAGCAGTTGCGCCTGGCCGAGGCGGTCGGGCTGGTTCATCGCCGCCAGTAGCCGTGACGGCTCCAGGGGGCGGGCGTCGGCGGCGTGGTAGGCCTCGACCCGCAGCCCTTCAAGGCGGGCCATGTCGGCCAGGTAGGGCAGGCCGGCGGCCGGCCCGAAGCCCTGGATAAAGTCGCCCAGGTCCCGGCCATAGTCGTTGAGCAGAGGGCTGGCGGGGGCGAAGTCCCGGATGTAGAGCGCGGCCATGGCGTTGAAAAACTCGCGACCAACCAATTGCATGACGACCGGGTATGACTCGGCCAGGGCGTTGCTCAACGAGGCCTGCACATTGTTGCGATAGACCGCGAAGCGGCTGGCCGGATCGGCGCCGTTGCTGCTGGACAGCCCCTGTGGGCAGCCCGGTTCGGCGCTCAGCAGGGCCCTGGCGAATTCCCCTTGGCCGCTCATGGCTGCACCTGGGCGCCGAGCAACAGCGCTTCTGCCTGGCTGGCCTCGGCCATCAGGGTGGCAAAGGCCGGCAGGTGGTTGTCGCGCTCGATCAGGGTGGCCATCGGGCCGATGAGCCCCAGCACCTCCTGGTACAGGGTCCAGACCGCAGCGTCGACCGGGGCGCCGTGATCGTCGATCAACAGCCGGTCACCGAGGCTGTCCCGGTCTTCGGCGAACCCGGCCAGATGAATCTCGCCCACCGCCTGCAGCGGCAGTGCTTGCAGGTAGGCCAGGGGATCGCGCTGGTGATTGATGCACGACACATAGAGGTTGTTGACGTCCAGCAGCAGGCCACAGCCGCTGCGCTGGACCACTTCGCGGATGAAGTCGGTCTCGTCCAGGGTCGAGCGTTGGAATTGCAGGTAGGTGGCCGGATTTTCCAGCAGCATGGTTCGTCCCAGATGGTTCTGCACCTGGTCGATGTGCTCGCAGACCCGGCGCAAGGTGGGCCCGTCGTAGGCCAGGGGCAGCAGGTCGTTGAGGAACACCGGGCCGTGGCTGGACCAGGCCAGGTGTTCGGAAAAGGACTGGGGCTGATAGCGTTCGATCAAGCCGGCCAGCCGCTCCAGGTGAGCCTGGTCCAGGGGGCCTTCGCCACCGATGGACAGGCCGACACCGTGCAGCGACAGCGGGTAGCGTTCGCGGATCAGGCCCAGGTAATGGTGGAAAGGGCCGCCCGCCACCATGTAGTTCTCCGCATGCACCTCGAAGAAACCGATGTCGGGCTGCTCTTCCAGCACGTGTTTGAAATGCTCGGTCTTGAGCCCCAGCCCGGCGCGGGGCGGTAGGCTGGAGGCGCGCGCCTGAATGTCGTGGCCAGGGTGGTGCAGCGGGGCGGTGTTCATCGTCGACACTCAGGCAGGCGCAGGATCAGGACTTGGCTTTGAAGGCTTCGAGCTGGCCGAAACCGGTAGGCGAGGTACTGCTGGCGGTTTTCTCGCAGCTGCCTTTGGGTACCAGCTTCCAGGCGTTGGCCTGGTCGTTGACCTTGGAGGTCCCGGCGCAGGTGGTGCCGGCGCCCGCGGCGCAATCGTTCTTGCCCTTCATGGCCACGCCGAAGCACTTTTCCATGTCGTCCGCGGCATGGGCGGTGGTGGGCAGGGCGGCGACGCTGAGGGCAGAGCCCAGGGCCAGGACCAGGGCAGTGGCGGACAGGGTACGAGTGTTGCTCATGATGTTTCTCCAGTGCGGTTGGGGTAAGGAAGCATCTGTGCTTGCTTACCCCTCTAGAGAAGGCTCATGGGGATTCGTTACAGCCCGGGGCAGTTTTTTATCCCGGAACAAAAAAAACGGCCCCGAAGGGCCGTTTTCAGTGACGCAGGTGCTTAGCCGCCCAGGTAGGCTTCACGCACCTTCGGATCGGTCAGCAGCGATTCACCGGTGCCTTGCATCACCACCCGGCCGTTCTCCAGCACATAGGCACGGTCGGCGATCTTCAGCGCCTGGTTGGCGTTCTGCTCTACCAGGAACACCGTCACGCCGTCGCGGCGCAGCTGTTCGATGATGTCGAAGATCTGCTGGATGATGATCGGCGCCAGGCCCAGGGACGGTTCGTCCAGGAGCAGCAGCTTGGGCTTGCTCATCAGCGCACGGCCGATGGCGAGCATCTGCTGTTCACCGCCGGACATGGTGCCGCCGCGCTGGGTGAAGCGCTCCTTGAGCCGCGGGAACAGCTCCAGGACCTTGTCCATCTGCTCCTGGTAGTCGCCCTTGTCGGTGAAGAAGCCGCCCATGGCGAGGTTCTCTTCCACGGTCAGGCGGGCGAATACCCGGCGGCCTTCCGGCACCACGGCAATGCTCTTGCGCATGATCTGCGCCGAGCTTTGCCCTACCAGTTCTTCACCCAGGTAACGGATGCTGCCGCTGTGGGCCTGGGGCGAGCCGCAGAGGGTCATCAGCAGGGTGGACTTGCCGGCACCGTTGGCGCCGATCAGGGTGACGATCTCGCCCTGGCGGATCTCGACGTTGACGCTGTGCAACGCCTGGATCTTGCCGTAGAAGGTGGAAACGTTTTCGAACTGCAGCATTTACGCTTCCCCCAGGTAGGCTTTGATCACTTCGGGATTGTCGCGGATCTGTTCCGGCGTGCCGTCGGCCAGGGGCGTGCCCTGGTTGATCACCACGATATGGTCGGAAATGCTCATGACCAGCTTCATGTCGTGCTCGATCAGCAGCACGGTGACGTTGTGCTCCTCGCGCAACACGCTGATCAGCGCTTTCAGGTCCTCGGTTTCCTTGGGGTTGAGGCCAGCGGCCGGCTCGTCGAGCATGAGAATCCGCGGGCGGGTCATCATGCAGCGGGCGATTTCCAGACGCCGTTGCTGACCGTAGGCCAGAGTGCCGGCGGGGCGGTTGGCAAACTCCCGCAGGTTGACCTTGTCCAGCCAGTAGCCGGCGTACTCCATGGCTTCGCGCTCGCTCTTGCGGAACGCCGGGGTCTTGAACAGACCGGCCAGGAAGTTGGTGTTCAGGTGACGGTGCTGGGCGATCAACAGGTTCTCGACCGCGGTCATGTCCTTGAACAGCCGCACGTTCTGGAAGGTCCGTACCACGCCCTTGCGGGCGATCTTGTGGCCCGGCAGGCCTTCGATCGGCTCACCGTCCAGGAGGATGCTGCCGGCGCTGGGCTGGTAGAAACCGGTCAGGCAGTTGAACACCGTGGTCTTGCCGGCACCGTTCGGGCCGATCAATGCCACCACTTGTTTTTCCTTGACGGTCAGGGCCACACCGTTGACCGCCAGCAGGCCGCCGAAGCGCATCGACAGGCCGGTTACTTTGAGGATCTCACGGCTCATTTGCGCAGCTCCATGTGAGGACGTTGCATGGGCAGCAGACCTTGAGGACGCCAGATCATCATCAGCACCATCATGGCGCCGAACATCAACATCCGGTATTCGCTGAATTCACGCATCATTTCAGGCAAGAGGATCATCACGATCGCCGCCAGGATCACACCCAGCTGCGAGCCCATGCCACCCAGCACGACGATGGCGAGGATGATCGCCGACTCGATGAAGGTGAAGGACTCCGGGGTTACCAGGCCTTGGCGCGCGGCGAAGAAGCTGCCGGCGAAACCGGCGAACGCGGCGCCCAGGGTAAAGGCCGAGAGCTTGATCACGGTGGGGTTCAGGCCCAGGGCACGGCAGGCGATCTCGTCTTCACGCAAGGCTTCCCAGGCACGGCCGATGGGCATGCGCAGCAGGCGATTGATGACGAACAGCGCCGCCAGTGCCAGCAGCAGGGCCACCAGGTAGAGGAAGATCACCTTGTTGATCGAGTTGTACTGCAGGCCGAAGAACTCGTGGAAGGTCTGCATGCCTTCTGCTGCCTTGCGCTCGAAGGTCAGGCCGAAGAAGGTCGGCTTCTCGATGTTGCTGATGCCGTTGGGGCCGCCGGTGAGATCGGTCATGTTGCGCAGCAGCAGACGGATGATCTCGCCAAAGCCCAGGGTCACGATTGCCAGGTAGTCACCCCGCAGGCGCAGCACCGGGAAGCCCAGCAGGAAGCCGAAAGTGGCCGCCATCAGGCCGGCGATCGGCAGGCAGATCCAGAAGCTCAGGCCGAAGTAGTGCGACAGCAGCGCATAGCTGTAGGCGCCGACGGCGTAGAAACCCACGTAACCCAGGTCCAGCAGGCCGGCCAGGCCGACCACGATGTTCAGGCCCAGGCCCAGCATCACGTAGATCAGGATCAGCGTGGCAATGTCCACCGCCCCGCGGGAGCCGAAGAACGGCCAGACCAGGGCGCCAAGGATCAACGCCAGTATGATCCAGCGCTGGGTGCTGGGCAGGGTCAGGAAGTTGCTGGCCTTGGCCGGGATCAACGGCATGCTGGGAGAGGACTTCCAGGCGGCGCTGATCTGGCTATGGAACAGCACCCGCAGGAACATCAGCACCGAGCACACCGCGATGGTGGCAAGAATGGTCGGGCTGGTGTTGTGGACTTCCAGGTTGATGCCGACGATGGTCAGTTTCAGGCCCAGCACCGGGTAGGCGACAGCCCAGACCAACAAGGCGCTGAACAGCGCCGATTTAAGATTCCTAGTCATACTTTCTCAACCTCCGGACGGCCCAGAATGCCGGTCGGACGGAACAACAGCACCAGAACCAACAGGCCGAACGCCACGACGTCCTTGTACTGGTCGCCGAACACGTCGGCACCAAAGGCTTCGGCCACCCCCAGCACCAGCCCGCCGAGCATCGCGCCCGGAATGCTGCCGATGCCGCCCAAGACCGCTGCGGTGAAGGCCTTGAGGCCCACCAGGAAACCGGCGTTGGGGTTGATCACACCGTATTGCATGCTCAGCAGCACGGCGGCGATGGCCGCCAGCGCGGCGCCGATCACGAAGGTCAGGGCGATGATGTTGTTGGTATTGATCCCCAGGAGGTTGGCCATCTTGATGTCCTCGGCACAGGCGCGGCAGGCGCGACCCAGGCGAGAACGGGAGATGAACAGCGTCAGGCCGAGCATGGCGATGAGGGTCACCACGAATACCACGATCTGCATGTAGGAAATCAGCACTTCATGTGCGCCGCCCGGCCCGATGGAGAAGTTGCCCGGGATCAGGTTGGGAATGGATTTGTCCTTGGAGTCCTGCGCCAGCAGAACGGTGTTCTGCAGGAAGATCGACATGCCGATGGCGGAGATCAGCGGGATCAGGCGGTTACTACCCCGCAAGGGGCGGTAGGCGATCCGTTCGATGCTGTAGCCGTAGGCACTGGTGACGACGATGCTCGCGATGAAGGCTGCGGTCATCAAGAGCGGGACGCTGTCGAGTCCCATCATGGCCAGCCCGGCGATGGCGATGAACGCCACGTAGGAACCGATCATGTACACCTCGCCGTGGGCGAAGTTGATCATTCCAATGATGCCGTAAACCATCGTATAGCCGATGGCGATCAGGGCATACGTGCTGCCAACGGTGAGACCGTTAACCAGCTGTTGGAAAAAGTGATAGATGTCAGGCATTACAACGCTCCTAAAAACCTGATACGCATTTCACTGGTGGAGTCATTTTCCCGCCCAGGCCCCGTGGATCTGCACCCACTTCGGGCTGGGTTTTGCCAGCGAACCGCTGATGACGGTTTTGAGATTTTCAGGTGGGCGGGATTCCGGATCACGGAACACAGGCCCATACATTCGTAAAACAAAGCCCACGGCACGCCGTGGGCTTTATTGGCAGTCAGTCAGGCCGCGCCTTACTGAGGGGAAACTTCGGTTTTAGGTTTGCCGAAGTGCCACTCGTAGACCACGAACTTGAAGTCTTTCAAGTCGCCCTTGGCGTCGAAGCTCAGGTCGCCGGTAGGGGTTTTGAAGGTGCCGGCGTGGATGGCTTCAGCCACCTTGGCCGCGTCTTCGCTCTTGGCGTTGGTGATGGCGCCGGCGATGACTTCAACTGCGGAGTAGGAAGGGAATACGAAAGGACCGCTCGGGTCTTCTTTCTTGGCCTTGAACGCGTCAGCCAGGGCCACGTTGGCCGGGTCCTGGTCGAAGGATTTAGGCAGGGTGACCAGCAGGCCTTCGGAAGCATCCTTGGCGATCTGCGAAATGGAGTCGTTACCCACGCCTTCCGGGCCCATGAACTTGGCCTTCAGGCCTTTTTCCTGGGATTGGCGCAGGATCAGGCCCAGCTCAGGGTGGTAGCCGCCGTAGTAGACGAAGTCGACGTTGGCCTGCTTGAGCTTGGCGATCAGCGAAGAGAAGTCCTTGTCGCCGGCGTTGATGCCTTCGAATACGGCGACCTTGGTGCCTTTCTTCTCCAGGGTCTGCTTCACGGCGGTGGCGATGCCTTCACCGTACTGCTGCTTGTCGTGGAGCACGGCAACCACTTTGGGTTTCACGTGGTCGGCGATGTAGTTACCGGCGGCAGGGCCCTGGGCGCTGTCCAGGCCAATGGTGCGGAACACCATCTTGTAACCACGGGCGGTGATGTCCGGGCTGGTGGCAGCCGGGGTGATCATGATCACGCCTTCGTCTTCGTAGATGTCGGAAGCAGGTTGAGTGGAGCTGGAGCACAGGTGGCCGACCACGTACTTGACGCCATCGTTGACCACTTTGTTGGCGACTGCCACGGCTTGCTTGGGATCACAGGCATCGTCGTATTCAACGGCTTCGAGCTTCTTGCCGTTGACGCCGCCTTTGGCGTTGATCTGTTCGATGGCCATTTTCGCGCCACTGAACTGCATGTCGCCGTATTGGGCTACAGGGCCGGTCTTGGGGCCGGCGATACCGATCTTGATGGTGTCAGCTGCGAACGAATGGCTGGCAACCCCGGCCAGGACCATAGCGGCAAACAGTTTGGAAATCTGCTTAGTAGCCTTATTCATAGTGCTCCACTCTTACTGTTGTAATTTTTATAGTTCCGGCGGCCTTGGTCGCAGAACCGAATCAGATATTTCGTGAATACCCGTCGGAAAATGCCCCTGGCAACTGTACCGGTACAGTGTAGAGCGCCGGTTGTTCGCTTGAAAAGCTGGCTGCTGGGGGCAAAAACGCGGGGTGTCGCTTAATTGAAAGAAAAAGACAGATTTGCGGCGTGGCTTGCGCCCGGTTCGGCGTCAGTCCCTGGCGCTTCTGAGCTTCTCGATCGGTGTCGCGCTTGCTTCTGGGTTTTTCTGCCAGAGCCCCGACGTTATGATTGCGCCGATTTCATTTCTGGACAGTCCCATGACTCAAGAACCTAGCACCCTCTATGCCAAGCTGCTTGGTGAGACCGCATCTATCAGCTGGAAGGAACTGGAGCCGTTCTTCGCCAAGGGTGCCCTATTGTGGGTCGAGGCTGACCTGGATCTGATCGAGGCGGCCCAGGCCGTGGCCGAGAACCAGACAGAAAAAGTGGCGGCCTGGCTGGCCGAAGGAAAGGTCGAGAAACTGTCTGCGACGCGGGCATCCGATCTGCTGGAACGTGATCCGACGCTGTGGGCGGTGGTGGTTTCACCCTGGATCCTGATCCAGGAAAGGGCATCGCGCTAAGAGCGTGCACCGATAAGGGGCGGGTTTTTGTCGGACAAAAGTGTGTAGCCGAGTAACCGTGAATCCAGTGATGGCACCTTGCCGTAGAGAAAGGCCCCACGGGCTTTTCCCTCAGGGTGACGTTCACGGAAGGGGAACAGTTTCAAGCCCAGCCGACGAGCTGCTTAATTGTTTCGCGATGTGAGCAAATTGACCATTCGCCAGCCAGCCGGTTCCCACAGGACAGGAGGTTTTTCCCTGCCGTGCAGGAGCCGGCTGGCCGGCGAAGCCCTTCTTAATACGCGGTCTTGCCCGTGTGACTGTTGAGCGAGATGACCCGGGTCTTGCCGATACGGTGGCGGTAGATTTCCCGCAGGTACTTGATGGCCTTCTTCACGCAATCCCGGGACAGGCGGATGTCGTTGATCGAGACGAACTTGTCCTTGTCGTTGATCAGCTCGCGGTACTTCTTCTCGTACATCGGCTTGATCGCATACCAGTTGGTGTCGAGGATCTTCGCCGGGTTCTCGAATTCGTTGAGCAGATCGTCGATGCGGTCTTCATCGAACTGGTCACTGACGATGAAATCCAGCACCGAGTTGTCCAGGGTGTCGTCGAAACGGTATGGATTGCGCGCAAAGCAACGCTTGATAAAGGCCACGATCAGGGTCAGGAAGTCGTCCGACAGGCACGGGCTCTTGGCGATCAGGGTGGTCAGCGACAGGTTGGCCGAAGCGCCGATCACCAGCGCATAGCGCTTGAGGGTGGTGTTGGGGAACAGGCTGTTGAGGTGGGTCTTGAGCCGGTTCAGGTCCATGTAGGACAGCTTGTAGTCCTTGGGCAGGGACACGATCGATACCACCGACGAGCAGTTCTTGAAGAAGTGCAGGTCATGCAGCGCCGCGGCGTCATAACCCGAAGCCTTGTATTGCTCCAGGGCCGCGCGGTAGCGCTTGGACTCGATCGGCAGCAGGCTGATGCCCTCGATGGCCTGGGTCACCTTGTTGAAGTGCGGCAGGTCGATGGAGCGGAAGAACAGGTCGTCGATGTTCAGGCGCTGCGGCTCTTTCTCGAACACCTTGAACTTGTCGCCGGTGGGCACCGGCTGCTCCGGCACCACGGATTCGGCGTAGGCGATCGCCACCGGGCCCGCCAGGCTCATGAACAGGTCGTTGGCATCCAGGCGGATGGTTTCGCCGATGTCGATGCCGGCCCGCCGGAAGTAGTTCTGGTCGTAGTCGGTGGTCACCGCCTGGGCGGTGAGGATGTTGAAGATCTGCTGGGAGATGTACTGGTTGGCGTGCTTCTCCATGGCGTTGACGTCGATGTTCTGGATGTTGCCGTCATCGCTTTCTTCGGCGTAGCGCATGATGTCGTTGGAGATCAGCATCATCGCGTTCCAGGGGCGGATCCGTCCCATGACGCTGGCTTCGCTGCTGTCTTCATTGTCGAAGTTGTAGGAGAAGTCCCACTCTTCCGAAAGGTATTTGCACAGCAGGCGGCCGGCGTTGATGTGCAGCGCCTCGGACATTTCGCTGCGATGGTCCGAAATGTTCGGTAGCACGCAGATGCCACTGGTGAAGATCGGCTCGAAGACGAAGGAGTGCCCGCTCTTGCTGTCGTGCTCGTCCATTGGCTTGGTGTCGAAGGTCTTGTTCATGTACGAGTACTGCTGGGCCAGGCCGAATTCCGAGGCCATGCCCGAGCCGGTACCGCCGCCGGCACTGAAGATCGAGAAGTACAGGCGCGACTGGTTGGCCTTGATCCCGCAGGAGTCGATCAGGTACGAGTGGATCATCTTCCAGTCGGGGCTGGAGAAGCGCTGGGTGTCCTTGTTGAGGATGATCTTGGCCAGGTACTGGCCGAGGATCGGCGCGTTACCGGCGCCACCGGCGTGGACTTCCGAGAGGTCCATGATCTTCATCTTGCTGTAGTCGCGGATGAAGCCGCTTTTCTCGCCCTTGCGCGAGAAACGGATGCGCCCGGCAATGTCCTTGTCCAGGTCGCCGAGCATCACCAGCGGTTCCACCAGGAACACCGGCTTGCTGGCCTTGTTCTGGCCCAGGCGCAGGTTCTGGCGGATCCACTGGCCGGGGCTGTAGCCGCCTTCGTAGGCCTTGTCTTCGTTATTGAATTCGTTGAGGTAGAACTTGCGGGCGTTGTACACCAGCTCGGCCACATCCAGGGCGATGTTGGAGCCGCAGCGGCCCAGGCCGATCAGGCAGACCGACGGAAATTCCTGGTCGCGACGGTTGTCCGGCTCGCCTTCCAGGTGCGGTGGCCGCGGGAACACCGTGTCGCGCAGACCGTCGAGGTTGTCGAGGATGCGGTCGGTATTGGTTTCGGTGAAATACAGGTACTGCTGAGTCGACAGGGGGCGTGAACTGGACAATGGCTTCGGGTCTGAGGGGCTAGTTGTGGGGGAGGTCAGCGTCATCTCGGAGACTGCGTTGGCAGGTTTGTTTTTAGAAGTCATTGTGCGCCATATGCCTGGTCAGGTTGGCTCGTGGACGAGGTGTCGTCGAACCATCACGGAATGGGACCTCGTCGCTGCGTGGAGCGCGAATTTTGCCCAAGGCGTCAGGGTTTTTTCTGAGCGACGCTCGGGGGAATCCTTTCCTGAATCATGATGAATCGGCCAGTATTCGGTGATCTTTAATCAAATGAGGGCAATATGATGTCAGCGTTACCTTCACTCGGCTTTGCCGGAATCGGCCTGATGGGCTTGCCGATGTGCCGCCGGCTGCTGGCGGCGGGCTATCCGCTGACGGTGTGGAACCGCAACCCGGAAAAATGCGCGCCCCTGGTGGCTGCCGGGGCGCGACAAGTTGCCACGCCGGCGCAGCTGTGCGCCGATGCCGACCTGATGCTGATGTGCCTGGCCAATACCGAGGTGGTGCGCGAGGTGGTGTTTGGCCCCCAGGGTATCGCCCAGGGCGCCCGGGCCGGTCAGCTGCTGCTGGACCTCTCCAGCCTGGAACCCACGGCTACCCGGGAAATGGCCGCCGAACTGGCCGCAAGCCGCGGCGTGGCCTGGGTCGATGCGCCGGTGTCCGGCGGTACCCCGGGCGCCGAGGCCGGCAGCCTGGCCATCATGGTTGGCGGTGAGGCGACGGACGTCGAGCGGGTGCGGCCAGTGCTGCTGACCCTGGGGCAGCGGGTCACGCACATGGGGGCGGTGGGCGCCGGGCAGGTGACCAAGGCCTGCAACCAGATGATCGTCGCCTGCAACGCCCTGGTGATCGCCGAGGTGGTGGCCCTGGCCGAGCGCTCGGGGGTGGATGCGCGGCTGATCGCCGAGGCCCTGGCCGGTGGCTTTGCCGACTCGAAACCTTTGCAGATCCTGGCCCCGCAAATGGCTGAAAGCCGGTTCGAGCCGGTGAAGTGGCATGTGCGCACCCTGCTCAAGGACCTGGATGGAGCGGTGAAGTTTTCCCGCGAACAAGGCTCGGCGACGCCGATCAGCGGATTAGCTGCGCAGTTGATGCGTCTGCATGGTGGGCAGGGCTATCTGGAAAAAGATCCAGCGACCCTGGTTCGCCTTTATCGGGACCCGGCGCCCGCGGATTGATCGGCGCGGCGTGGCGCTGGTCGAGCTCCTCCAGCACCCCGCGCAACTCCCGCAGCGGCACCGGATGGCTGAGCAGGTAGCCCTGCAGGTAGTCGCAGCCATGGTGCTGGAGAAACGCTTGCTGTTCCGGGGTTTCGACCCCTTCGGTGACCACCTGCAGGTGCAGGGTGTGGGCCATGATGATGATCGCCTGGACGATCTCCATGTCCTGGGTCGACTTGGGGATGTCCTGGATGAACGAGCGATCGATCTTCAGGGTGTTCAGGGGCAAGCGCTTGAGATAGGCCAGGGATGAGTAGCCGGTGCCGAAGTCGTCGATCGACAGCGACACCCCCAGCCCGCGGATCTGCTTGAGCAGCGCCAGGGTGCTGGCAATATTGCCCATCAGGGCGTTTTCCGTGACTTCCAGCTCCAGCCGCTGCGGCGCCACCTGGGCCTGGCGCAGGGCGCTTTCGATCTCCCCGGCGAGCTCTTCGCGGGTCAGGTTCAGGGCCGAGCAGTTGACCGCGATCTTCAGTTCGCCACAGCCATGGCGCGACAGGTAGGCCAGGTCCGCGCAGGCCTTGCGCAGCACCCAGTTGTCCAGCTCGGCGATCATGCCGTTGGCTTCGGCAATGGAGATGAAGCGATCCGGGGTCAGCAGCCCATGTTGCGGGTGCTGCCAGCGGATCAGGGCTTCGAGCTTGGTGACCCTGCCGCTCTTGAGGTCGTAGATAGGTTGGTAATACAGCAGCAGGCCCTGGTCGTCGCGCAGGGCGTTGCGCAATTCCTCTTCCAGTTGCAGTTCCAGGGTGGCCCGGGTCTTGAGGTGGGAGTTGAAGAAATGCAGGCTGTTGCGCCCGCAATCCTTGGATTGATACAGGGCCAGGTCGGCGTTCTTGAGCAACTCCTCGCAGGTCTTGCCGTCATCGGGGAAGACGCTGATGCCGATGCTGGTGGTCATCACCATGCGCCGCCCTCCCAGTTCGATCGGCTCCTTCATTTTCTGCATGATGCGCTGGGCCATCTGCCGGGCTTCTTCGCGGTCGTACAGATTGATGAGGATGCAGAACTCGTCGCCGCCCAGGCGTGCCACCACGTCTTCATGGCTGCGGGTGGAGCTCTTGATGTGCCCGGCGATGACTTTCAGCAACTCGTCCCCGGCATCGTGGCCGAGGCTGTCATTGATGCGCTTGAAGTGGTCGATGTCGAGGAACATCACCGCCAGCATGCCGCCAAAGGTGGTTTTCTCGATGAGCTTTTCGGCGAACAGCTGGTTGAAGCCGCGGCGGTTGATCAGGTTGGTCAGGGCGTCGTAGTGGGCCACCTGCTGCAGGGAAACCCGGGCCTGGTCCAGTTGCGAAAGCAGGGCATTGACCCGCCGCAGGTCCCGCTCCTTGTGTTGCAGCTTCTTGTCGGCCAGGGCCGCGCTGATGCCGCTGCCGATGATCAAGAGCACGATCGCGCTCAGGGTCAGGCCTAGTTGCAGATGCCCGTCGGATGTGGCGGGGGCGGGCAGGCTGCCGGCGGGCAGCACCAGGGTCATGGCCCAGATGCCGGTGAAGTGCATGAGCACGATGGCAGCGCCCAGCACCAGGCTGCTGGCGTACTTGAGCAACTGGTGGAACATGCCGCTGCCTTCGCGCAGGTGACGGGACAGCAGCAGCGCCGCCAGGCTGCAGGCGATCGCCACCAGCACCGACAGCGCCATCAGTAAGGGGTCGTAGTACAGGCTGGCGCTGCTGCGCATGGCCGCCATGCCGACGTAGTGCATGGCGGCGATGCCCAGGCCGATCCAGATCGAAGCAACGCCATAGCGCCACAGCGGCATGTGCGCGTGGCTCAGGGTGTTCATCGCCAGCCAGGCGGCGACCAGCGCGATCAGGAGCGACAGCAGGGTCAGGGGCAGGTCGTAGTGGATCTGCAGCGGCGCCTCGAACGCCAGCATGGCGATGAAGTGCATGGCCCAGATCCCCCCGGCCAGGCAGCAGGCTCCGACCCAGCGCCACAGGCGCTGGCTGGCCGGTCGTTCGGCATGACTGACACGTTCGGCCATGTCCAGGGTGGCGAAGCTGGCGGCACAGGCTACCAGGTAGGCCAGAAGCACCAGAACCGGGTTGTGGGTGCAATGCAGGACCACTTGCCCGGCCTGAGGAAGCTCGGTAATGAAATGCACGCCCAGCCAGTCCATAGCCTGCCCATCTCTGAGTCATCTGAGGTCGGCGGAGCCGCGCGCCAACGAGTGCTTGGAGTATAGAAGGCACCCGCTGGCTGCAATGGGAGGTGGCACGCTGCTGCTAATGATTTGCTTATGGGCCCTATCGCCAAAGGTGCTAAGCGCTTTCCTCGTACCAGGGCTCGGTGTCCGCCGGTTCCAGGGGGGCCAGGCCGAAGGCGGCGCGGGCGGCGTCGCAGTCGCTGTTGGGCTGGCCGTCGGTCCAGGAAGCCTCGAACTCGCGGCACGGGCTGGAGCGCTGGTCATAGATCGAACAGCTCACACCCTGGCCGACCTCGCCTTCAAGGGCGATGCAGCGCGGGGATTTGCAGTCGGTTCCGAGCATTGCCACCCGGCTGGGGCTGATACTTTGCACCAGCTCGTCGGGGACAGTCCCGCCGGATGAGGCGCATTCGCCCCAGAAAAAAGACACACGAAAGTATGAACAGCAGGCACCGCAATTCAGACACGGACTGGCTTCGGACATTGGCGTATTCGATGGGGGAGGGGTTGATAAGGGGGGCTGGCAAGGCGGCTATTCTAGGCTTCGCATCGGCCTTGGGAAGGGGGGGCGCAAGGTATTTTTTCGGCCTTGGCCAAGCCCTTGAAAAGACTGGGAAAGGCCCGGGTAGCGGGGGCTGTGGCGAAGTTCGGGCGGCTTGTTCCGGGGAGCCGCAAGTGCCATCCCCGCGCCTGCCTGCGATGCCTTGGTATCAGGCTGGCGAATGATTACAGACAGCGTGGGTGCGGCTGACTAGATTGCAGCTTCCAGGCCCGCTCGCGTCTGGCCCAATAACAATAAAAGAGATCGATCCATGGATAATTCGACTCAAGCGGCAAATGCCTGGCGCATTCTGTTCCTGTTGTTTTTGGCAAACCTGTTCAACTTCTTCGATCGCACCATCCCCGCCATCATCATCGAGCCGATCCGCATGGAATGGCACCTGAGCGACTTCCAGCTGGGGATCATCGGCACCGCCTTCACCATTGTCTATGCCATTGCCGGCTTGCCCCTGGGGCGCCTGGCCGACACCGGCTCGCGCAGCAAGCTGATGGGCTGGGGGCTGGCGGTGTGGAGCGGGCTCACCGCGGTCAACGGCATGGTCGGCAGCTTCTGGAGCTTTTTGCTGGTGCGCATGGGCGTGGGGATTGGCGAGGCCAGCTACGCCCCGGCCGCCAACTCGCTGATCGGCGACCTGTTCCCCGCTCACCGCCGGGCCCGGGCCATGGGCATCTTCATGCTCGGCCTGCCTCTGGGGCTGGTGCTGGCGTTCTTCACCATCGGTGCCATGGTCAAGGCCTTCGACAGCTGGCGGGCGCCGTTCTTCATTGCGGCGGTACCAGGGCTGGTGCTGGCGGTGTTCATGTTCTTCATCAAGGAACCCAAGCGCGGCGCGGCGGAAACGGTGAAAGTGGCCCAGGTGCGGATTGACCGGCCCATTCGCCGGGTGCTGGCGATACCGACCTTTCTCTGGCTGACTCTGGCCGGGCTGACGTTCAACTTCGCCACCTATGCCTGCAACTCGTTCCTGGTGCCGATGCTGCAGCGCTACTTCCTCATGCCCTTGCAGGAAGCCGCCATGGCCACCGGGCTGATCGTCGGGGTGACCGGCCTGGTGGGCCTGACCCTGGGCGGCTGGATCGCCGACAAGATTCATCAGCGGGTAGCCAATGGTCGTTTGTTGTTCGCGGCCTGCAGCCTGATCATCTCGACCCTCGCCACCGGATGGGCACTGCATGCCGGGCGGGTGGAGGTCGGGGTGTTCGTCGCGGTATTCAGTGTCGGCTGGCTGTTTGCCTACAACTTCTATACCTGCGTCTATACCGCCCTGCAGGATGTGGTCGAACCGCGCTTGCGCGCCACCGCCATGGCCTTGTTCTTCGCCGGCCTGTACCTGTTGGGGGGCGGCTTGGGGCCGGTGGTGGTGGGGGCGCTCTCCGACCACTTCGCCCATTCGGCAATGTATGCCGCAGGCGCAGAGCTGATGACCGAAGAGTTCAAGGCCATCGGTCTGCACGATGCGATGTACCTGATTCCCGTGGCCCTGTTCCTGACCCTGCTGTTTCTGTTCCAGGCAGCACGCTGTTTTGTCCGTGACGCCCAGCGGATGAAAGAGGGGCTGGCCTGTGGGAATGCCGCTGATGCCCCAGCAGAGGTGAGTCTGCCGGCGATCAACGATGGTGCAGTGAGCCGCTAGGGCGCGTTGCTGCATTGGCAGGCGACAGGCAAAAAAAAGGCCCGCACAGTGCGGGCCTTTTGTTCAGTGCTGACAACCGGGCTATCAGCCCGCCACCAGCACCCGGATCGCTTCCAGGCGCAGGGCGGCTTTTTCCAGCATGGCCAGGCCCTGTTCGCGCTGTTGACGCAGGGCCACCAGCTCGCTGTCACGGACAGTCGGGTTGACCGCCTGCAGCGCGGTCAGGCGCGCCAGTTCTTCGTCGGTGTCGGCTGCCAGGCGGCGTTGCGCCTCGGCCACACGTTCGGCGTGACGCGGTGCGACCTTGGCTTCGCCGGCGTTGATCTTCGGCGCCAATTGATCGCGCTGGGCCTGGATGAACTTGTTGGCGCTGGCCTTAGGCACGCTTTCCAGCTGGTCGTTCAGGGTCTCGAAGGCGACCCGCGCCGACAGGTCGTTGCCATTGGCGTCCAGCAGGCAGCGCAGGGCAGCCGGCGGCAGGTAGCGGCCCAGTTGCAGTGAGCGCGGGGCGACCACTTCACTGACGTACAGCAGCTCCAGCAGCACGGTGCCGGGTTTGAGCGCCTTGTTCTTGATCAGCGCCACGGCGGTGTTGCCCATGGAGCCGGACAGCACCAGGTCCATGCCGCCCTGCACCATGGGGTGTTCCCAGGTGATGAACTGCATGTCCTCGCGAGACAGCGCCTGGTTGCGGTCGTAGGTGATGGTCACGCCTTCGTCGTCGCCCAGGGGGAAGCTGGCGTCGAGCATCTTCTCGCTGGGCTTGAGGATCAGGGCGTTTTCCGAATGGTCCTCGCTGTCGATGCCGAAAGCGTCGAACAGGGTTTCCATGTAGATCGGCAGGGCGAACTGGTCGTCCTGTTCGAGGATCGCTTCCACCAGGGCGTCGCCTTCGCCGGCACCACCGGAGTTCAACTCCAGCAAGCGGTCGCGACCGGTGTGCAGCTCGGCTTCCAGGCGTTCACGCTCGCCACGGGCTTCGTCGATCAGCGCTTGCCACTCGCCGTCATCGGCATTCTCCAGCAGCGGCAGCAGGCGCGGGCCGAACTGATGCTGCAGGGCGTTGCCGGTCGGGCAGGTGTTGAGGAAGGCGTTCAGGGCTTCGTGGTACCACTGGAACAGGCGCTCTTGCGGGCTGGTTTCCAGGTACGGCACGTGCAGTTCGATCACGTGCTTCTGGCCGATCCGGTCGAGACGGCCGATACGCTGCTCCAGCAGGTCCGGGTGCGACGGCAGGTCGAACAGCACCAGATGGTGGGCGAACTGGAAGTTGCGGCCTTCACTGCCGATTTCCGAGCAGATCAGCACCTGGGCGCCGAACTCTTCATCGGCGAAGTAGGCGGCGGCACGGTCACGTTCGAGGATGTTCATGCCCTCGTGGAATACCGTGGCCGGGATGCCGGAGCGCACGCGCAGGGCGTCCTCCAGGTCCATGGCGGTTTCCGCGTGGGCGCAGATCACCAGCACCTTGGTGCGCTTGAGCATTTTCAGCTGGTCGATCAGCCACTCGACCCGCGGGTCGAACTTCCACCAGCGCTGTTCGTCATCGCTGACGTCGGGCTGGGCCTGGAAGCTGACTTCCGGGTACAGCTCGGCGTGTTCGCCCAGGGGCAGTTCCAGGTATTCGTCCGGGCATGGCAGCGGGTAGGCGTGCAGCTTGCGCTCGGGGAAACCCTGCACCGCGGCGCGGGTGTTGCGAAACAGCACGCGGCCGGTGCCGTGGCGGTCCAGCAGTTCACGCACCAGGCGTGCGCTGGCTTCGCTGTCGCCGTCGTTGACCGCGGCCAGCAGGGCTTCGCCTTCGTTGCCGAGGAAACCGTGGATGGTCTTGTGCGCCTCGGGAGACAGGCGGCCTTTATCCATCAGTTCCTGCACGGCTTCGGCCACCGGGCGGTAGTTCTCGCTCTCGGCGCGGAAGGCCGCGAGGTCGTGGAAACGGTTCGGGTCCAGCAGGCGCAGGCGGGCGAAGTGGCTGTCCTGGCCCAGTTGTTCCGGGGTTGCGGTCAACAGCAGCACGCCAGGAATGGTCTCTGCCAGCTGTTCCACCAGGGCGTATTCCGGGCTGACCTGGTCTTCGTGCCACACCAGGTGGTGGGCTTCGTCCACCACCATCAGGTCCCAGCCGGCGGCGAACAGCGCGTCCTGGGCTTTCTCGTCGTCCACCAGCCACTCCAGGGCCACCAGGGCCAGCTGGGTGTCTTCGAACGGGTTGCTGGCATCGCTTTCGATAAAGCGTTCTTCATCGAACAGTGCCACTTGCAGGTTGAAGCGCCGGCGCATCTCTACCAGCCACTGGTGCTGGAGGTTTTCCGGTACCAGGATCAGCACCCGGCTGGCGCGACCCGAGAGCAGTTGGCGATGGATCACCAGGCCGGCCTCGATGGTCTTGCCCAGGCCCACTTCGTCCGCCAGCAGGACCCGCGGCGCGATGCGGTCGGCGACTTCACGGGCAATGTGCAACTGGTGGGCGATGGGTTGGGCGCGCACGCCACCCAGGCCCCAGAGCGAGGACTGCAGCTGGCGGCTGGTGTGTTCCAGGGTGTGGTAGCGCAGGGAGAACCAGGCCAGCGGGTCGATCTGCCCGGCGAACAGACGGTCGCTGGCCAGACGGAACTGGATGAAGTTCGAGAGTTGGGTTTCCGGCAGGGTGACGGCTTCGTTCTGCCCGTTGAGGCCGTGGTAGACCAGCAGGCCGTCGACATCATCGACTTCCTGTACGGTCATTTTCCAGCCTTCGAAGTGGGTGATGCTGTCACCCGGAGAGAACCTCACGCGAGTGAGGGGCGCATTCCGTAGCGCATACTGGCGGGTGTCGCCAGTGGCCGGATAGAGCACGGTCAGCAAGCGACCGTCCTGTGCCAGAACGGTGCCTAAACCCAGCTCGGCTTCGCTGTCACTAATCCAGCGTTGCCCCGGTTGATACTGCTGCGCCATGCTGCCTGACTCCCGCTTTGAAAAAGCCGACTATCTTAACGGAACGACGCTTCCAGTCCAAAGAACTCTGATCAATCCCCTGGATTAAAAGGTAGCGTACGGCGTGTATTCGTCGGGTGGCGGGGCACTATCGGCTGACGACTGGGTCACAGTTTTGCGACCGATGGCTCAAGTCGCCCATGCCGCAGCCGACAGCCTGCCGACAGGAGACCAATAATATGCTGCCACCGATGCTCCCCTTGAGTGCCGTGCCGATCACCGCCCAGCAGGATCCGATCCGCCAGCGACCGGACATCCCGCCTGTGGTACCGGTGCAGGAAAGCTCCAACGAAAGCACCATCGACCTGCAAAAGCGCGACCCCGAGGAGTCCGCCCTGCTGCTGCGCGAGGAACAGCGGCGCCAGCAACAGAAGCAGCGCCGTGAGCGTGAGGCCGAGGACGACCCCGAAGAGCACCTGGCAGTGCCCGGCGATGAACTGAACGCCGACAACACCGTGCCGGTGGTGCCGTTGATCGAAGATGCTCCGCGCCAGGGCCTGTGGGTGGATGTCGAGGTCTAGGAGCGCTTGTTCCCCGCCAGTTCCCCGAGGGCCTGCAACAGGCGCTCGATTTCCTCTTGTGTATTGAAGTAACTCAAGGCGATCCGGGCAATGTTGCCCAGGCCTCGGGCCTGCATGTCCAGTGGTGTGTAGTTGACGCCATTGGCGCCGATATTGATGCCGCGCCGCGCCAGTTCCTCCTTGAGTGCCAGCCCGTCCCAACCTTCGAGAGTGAAGGCGATCAGGCCCGATTGCTGCCCCGGGCTGCCCAGGTCCTGGAGTTGCAGGCCGGGCAAGCGCTGCAGCTTCTTGCGCAGCGGCTCGCTCAAGGCATTGATCCTTTGCGCAATGGCGGCCACGCCGATGCTTTCGAACTCCTGCAGGGCATTGGCCAGGCCAGCCAGCAGCACCATCGACACTTCACTGGTTTCAAAGCGCCGGGCATCGTTGCGCAGAGCGAAGCCCTGGCCGTCCCAGGGCGCCGACAGCACATCCCGCGGCAGCGGATTCAACTGCTCGAGGAAGCCGGGCCTTATATAGAGCAGGGCCGTGCCTCGCGGGCCGCGCAGGTACTTGCGCCCCGCGCCCTTGAGCACATCGCAGTTGAGCGCCTGCACGTCGCAGGGCACCTGGCCCAGAGCCTGGCCGGCATCGATGAAGTAGGGGATGTGCCATTGGCGCGCCAGTTGGCCGATGGCTGCAGCCGGGTTGATCAGCCCGCCATTGGCCGGTAGCCAGGTCAAGGCGATGAGGCGCACCCGGGAGTCGAGCATGGACTCCAGCGCCGGGACTGAAACCGCACCGTGGCTGTCACAGGGAATGACTTCCAGCTGCGCGCCGGCGGCCACGGCCGGGGCCATGCAGGCCAGGTTGCCGGCCCATTCCTGGCGCCCCACCAGGATCCGGTCGCCCGGCTGCCAGGCGGGCAGGGCGTTGAAGGCCATGCCCCAGGCCGCCGAACCACTGCTGGTAAAGGCGATGGCTTGCGGGCAGGTGTTGAGCACTCGGGCGGCGGTCTGTCGCGCCTGCTCCTGCAACTGGGCGCCGGCCGCTTCCATCGGCCCGCTGTGGGCCTCCCGCTGAAGTTGCCCGGACATGGCGTCCAGGGTGCCCTGGCTGGGCAGGGACCCCCCGGCATGGTTGAAGTGACAGACCCGGGTGCAACCCGGTGTGGCCGCCCGTAGCCGAGCGATGTGGTCCGGGCTCAGGGGCATCACGGCTTGAGCTCGAAAATCCCGTCGACCTCCACGGCGACGCCGGCAGGCAGGCTGGCGACGCCCACCGAAGTGCGGGCATGCCGGCCTTTCTCGCCCAGGGCATTGACCAGCAGGTTGGAGGCGCCATTGGCGACCTGGCCATGGCCCTTGAAGTCGGCGCTGGCGGCAATGAACACCCCCAGCCGGCTGATGCGTTGCAGCCTCGACAAGTCGTCCCCCAGGGCCGCCGAGAGTTGCGCCAGCAGGGCCAGGGCCGCCAGTTCCGCGGCCTGGGCACCCTGCTCGATGCTGAGGTTGTCACCGAGCCGGCCCAGCAGATGGGGATGCTGCTCTGCTTGCGGTGTTTGCCCGGAGATGAACAGCAGGTTCTGGCTCTGGGCATGGTTGACGTAGTTGGCAATGGGCTGGCCGGGGATCGGCAGTTCAAGACCCAGTTGTTGCACTCGTTGCTGCAGAGAGTCGCGCATGGCAAGTCCTCGAATGGAAGGCTTGCAGCATCGGTGTTCAGGCTGGGGGCGACAAACGGATAGATCTAATCCGACGTATCTGAATTTTTCATGGGTCGCTCCCTTGCTCCAGTAGCCATTGGGCGAAGCACTGCGCCGCCGGATTCGCCGGACCTTCGGCGGTCACCAGCCAGTAGCCGATCTGATCGTTGTGCAGAGCCGGGAGGTCGAAGGCATCCACCAGGCTGCCCTGGGCAAGGTGGCGCCGGATCAACTGGCGGCGGCCCATGGCGATGCCCTGGCCGGCCACCGCCGCTTCCACCACGATGTTGTAGTCGTGGAGCATGACGCTGGGGTGAGGGCTGAGGTCGACGGCGTTCTGCCTGCTCCAGTCGTCCCATTCAAAAGGCCGGTGGGAGCGGGCCATCAGCAAGGTGCCGTTGGCCAGGGCCCCGGCCTTGAACGCGGGGCTGCACACCGGTGACAGTTGCTCGGCGAGAAAGCGCGTGGCCTGGACGTTGGGCCAGTGGCCCTTGCCATAGCGAATGGCCAGGTCGACCTCGGCACCGGCCACATCTGCGAGGTTGATGGCTGGTTGCAGCTCCAGCTGGATCTGAGGGTGGCGGCGGCTGAAGTCCGCCAGGCGCGGCGCCAGCCACAAGGTGGCGAAGGAGGCCAGCAGGCCGATGCGCAGAACCTGCGATGGCTCTGCTGCCAACAGCGTCCGGGTGGCTTCGGCGATCTGCTCCAGGGCCGGCTGGATCTGTTGGTAATAGCTGGCGCCGGCGGTGGTCAGGTCGATGGCCCGGGTGCGTCGTACAAACAGCGGCTGGCCCAGGTGCTGTTCGAGTTTGTGCACTTGATGGCTGACCGCGCTCTGGCTGACGCACAGTTCCTGGGCCGCCTTGCTGAAACTCAGGTGCCGGGCCACGGCCTCGAAGGCGCGCAGGGCCAGCAGCGGGGGCAGGTGCTTGGGCATTTCCACATGCGGTTTCCTGTGGGGAGGGGCGGCCATTGTGCGGATAAAAAGTCTTCCCGGCAGCGACTTTATTGCAGTCGCCTTGGTCTGATCACTGGTCAGGTGCGGCGCCACGTCGCATTATTGGCACATTCGCCAGGGCCGCCCACCGCTTCAAGGCGTGCGGCCGATATTGACCACGAGTGATGCAAGCCAAGCCATGAATCAAGACGACAAGCTGATCGACCTGAACGCCGAGCGTGCCAAGCGTGTGCATGATCTCAATGAAAAGCGCCTGAACGAAGTACGCCAGGCATTCGAACACGCCATGCCCTTGGGCAAGGCCAAGAAAAAACCGAAAAACAAACCGAAAAAGCGCTGATCAGGGCGCTTTCTGTTGATGCAAGTCACTTATTCCCCCTTCCTCGCGCCCAGTCATGGGCGACATTGACCCCGGTCAATTTCCCCTGCCTCCTGTTTGGTTAACTTAGCCCCATCGCAACAGGGCAAGAGCAGGAGGCCAGTCATGTTTTTCGACAATGTGGTGATCGCCGGAGTGCTGACTGTCGGCCTCATGGTTCTGTTTTTCGCAGGGTTTGGATTCTTTATCTGGAAAGACGCGAATAAGCGCAAGAAGCCTTAAGTCTTTCCAGGGCAACGAGCACGCAAGGCATTTTGGGCAACTTCGGTTGCCCTTTTTTTTGCCTGCAAGAAAGCTCAAGGCATAAAAAAAGGTGCGTCCCCAGGGACGCACCTTTTTTGTTGCCGGCTGGGGTATCAGGTACCCAGGATCTTGGAGGCTGCCCAGAACAGGCCGGCGGACAGGGCCACGGTCGCCGGCAGGGTCAGGACCCAGGCCAGGAGGATGGTCCGTACCGTTCCGCTCTGCAGGCCGCTCTTGTTGGCGACCATGGTCCCGGCCACGCCGGAGGAAAGTACGTGGGTGGTGGAAACCGGCAGGCTGAAGATGTTCGCCAGGCCGATCAGGCCGGCGGCGGTGATCTGTGCCGACATGCCCTGGGCGTAGGTCATGCCCTGCTTGCCGATCTTCTCGCCAATGGTCTGCACTACGCGCTTCCAGCCGATCATGGTGCCCAGGCCCAGAGCCAGGGCGACAGCCAGGATGACCCAGAACGGTGCGTATTCGGTGGTGGCGGTCAGGTCTTTGCGCAGCTTGTCCAGGTCGGCCTTTTCACGGGCCGAGATGCCTGGCAGCTTGCCGACCTTTTTCGCGGTGTCATCCAGGCAAAGCAGGTAGCGACGCACTTCGATGCGGCTTTCCGGCGACAACGAATGGTAGTCGGAAACGCCCTTGAGGCTGCTCAGGAGCGCGGCGATGGTCGGTTCGGTTTGCTGCGGATTGCAGCGGAACTTGCCCGGCAGGTCGTCTTTCACGCTTTTGCCCAGGGCCAGGAACTCACCCAGGGACTCGTGATTGCGCTCGTAGAACTGGCTCAGGTGCAGGGTGGCGTCGCGGGTGCGCTCGATCTGGTAGGTGGTGCTGTTGAGGTCCATCACGAACTGGGCAGGCACGATACCGATCAGTACCAGCATGATCAGGCCGATGCCTTTCTGGCCGTCGTTGGAGCCGTGCACGAAGCTCACGGCCATGGCCGAGATCACCAGTACCAGGCGGTTCCAGAACGGCGGGTGCTTCTTGTCATCGACCTTGCGGCGCTGTTCTGGAGTCTTGTGCATCTTCGAGATCGGCCGCCACCATTTCAGGCCGATCAGTACCAGCGCTGCAATAATGAAGCCCGCCATCGGCGAGAACACCAGGGAAGCGCCGATGTCGATTGCCTTCTGCCAGTTCACGCCATCCCCCAGGGGAATGTCGCTGAGCAGGGCATTGGCCAGGCCGACACCGAGGATGGAGCCGATCAGGGTATGGGAACTGGAGGCCGGAATGCCGAAGTACCAGGTACCCAGGTTCCAGGTAATGGCCGCGGCCAGCAACGAGAAGACCATGGCCAGGCCGTGGCCGGTGTTGACGTTGATCAGCAGCTCGACCGGCAGCAGGTGGACGATGGCATAGGCCACGCCAACCCCGCCCAGCAGCACACCGAGGAAATTGAACACACCGGAGAAGAACACGGCCAGGTGCGGCGGCATGGCCTTGGTGTAGATAACAGTGGCAACCGCATTTGCGGTGTCATGAAAGCCGTTGATGAACTCGTAGGCGAGGACAAAAGCCAGGGCGAGCAAGAGGCTCACAAGCACCCAAGCATCCAGTCCGCTGAATAAATCGATCATGAAGGTTTTCTGACCCGGTCATAAGGGGGCGCGATTATGCCAGAAAACCCCGCTAATCAATGCACAAGGTGCTCGCCGGTAACATTCTTCAACGAAAAAACTGACCGGGAGCAGAGTTTCCGCACATCCCCCTCAAGCACGGCAAGCCATTGAGTTTATTGGGCACGAGCGGTCAATCCGATGGCCTGGGCGCGGAAATCAGAGGGTTAAAACGCGTGTATGAAATTTCAACCAAAGGGCTTGCCCGGTAGCCTCTCTCGCTGTGGATGGGCGAGATGGCCATGGGCCCGGGGTAACGAGCATCAATGGTCTGCCTGGCCGCCGGGATGATCGGGCGGGCAAGTAGAGCAAGCCCTGAATGAGTCAGGCTGCCAGCATTACGGCTGTTCGGCCTTGAGCTCTTTTTCCATCTTTTGCAGTTCTTGGGTGAAGGCCTGATCGAGAATACTGGCGCGTTTGCGCCAAGGTTTGCGTTCAGGTTCCGGCTGGGCGGCATAACGGGTGATCTCGCCGCCGTAAACTTCCTTGTAACGTTGCTCCTGGCGCTCAAGTTCCGCGCGCAGTTCATCTTTCGTCACAGTGTTACCTAATTGAGTGAAGGTCCAGTCCGGTGCGACGCATTGCTTGCGGGCATCTACACGGAGCTGAAGTCAGTGCCAGTCTGGCCTTGACTTCGAGTCTCTCAAGCGTGCCGTTAATTGCATGCGGCCACGTCACCGGATGAAAACAACTGTCGTAGCAACAGTGTTGTTGGTTGCAAGCGGGCTGGCCGAATCTGGTTAGGGGTCAAGCGCTTGCGGCAGGTGACCGATTACCGTCTCAAGTCACCCGAGAGAGGAGCATGGGGCAACTGACTCCACATTCCTCACTCCGGCAGTATAGCTTCGGCGAAGAATAACTCTATGGGTGGCAAGTTTAAAATGACCAACTTTATTGTGAGCGTTTTGTGACACAAAAGTTCTAATCATTTCCTACACGAGGAAAGCCTGATTCTTACTCCGCTGGTACAAGTCTATATGGGGAGTCTGCATCTTGATGCAAGTGGTCGGTTGCAAAAGACTCGGGATAACCGGGCATTCCACGGGTGATTATTACTATGGTTTTTTGCAATAAACCCACGGGCTCACTGCCGCGGATGCCAGGCTTGGCGGATTGCGATTATCGGTCGATGGTTCGATAATCGCCCAATGTTGCCGGCCCCAGCTTGTGCTTCTTCGCCAATACGGCTTGTAATACCGAAGAATTTCGTCGCAGAGAGCCTGAAATGAACGATCAGATGCGTAATTCCTTTACCTCAGTGGCCCCGCCGATCGTGGCGTCTGCGGCAAAGAGGATTCAGGCGTTGACCGGTGACCCGGATTTCATGACCTCTCTGGCCCGGGGCCTGGCGGTGGTGCAGGCGTTCCAGGAGCGCAAGCGGCACTTGACCATCGCCCAGATCAGCCATCGCACGGAAATCCCCCGGGCTGCGGTGCGCCGTTGCCTGCACACCCTGATCAAGCTGGGTTACGCCACCACCGACGGGCGTACCTATTCGTTGCTGCCCAAGGTGCTGACCCTGGGCCACGCCTATCTTTCGTCGACGCCTCTGGCGGTCTCCGCCCAGCCCTACCTGGACCGCATGAGCGAGCAACTGCACGAGGCGTGCAATATGGCCACCCTGGAAGGCGACGACATTCTCTACATCGCCCGTTCCGCCACGACCCAGCGGCTGATCTCGGTCGACCTGTCTGTCGGCGGCCGCTTGCCAGCCTATTGCACCTCCATGGGGCGCATCCTACTCGCGGCCCTGGACGATTCGTCGCTGCACGAATACCTCGACCATGCGGACCTGCAAGCCAAGACCAGCCGCACCCTGCACACCCCGGAAGCCTTGCTGGAGTGCCTGCAGCAAGTGCGCCAGCAGGGCTGGTGCATCGTTGATCAGGAACTGGAGCAGGGCCTGCGCTCCATTGCGGTACCGGTGTATGACGCTTCCGGCCAGGTGCTGGCGGCGCTGAACGTCAGTACCCACGCCGGGCGGGTCAGCCGTGCCGAGCTGGAGCAGCGCTTTCTCCCCGGTTTGCTGAGCGCCAGCCGCGATCTGAGCGCGCAGTTGTTTGCTTAAGCTGTTCGATAAACGCACAGATACGCCTTTGGCGAATTGACGCTGTTTCCCCTGGCTCATTAATGTCGCGGCAGCGTCATCGGCGGCAAGCTGGCATCTTCGCCCGCCGCTGGTGGCCCGCCCAATAATAAAGAAGAGGCCAACACTCATGAGCACGCTTTCCCTGCGTCGTTGCCGCGACCGTTCCTGCCGTCCCGCTCGCATCGCCTGATATCGCCACCCCTTTAGTGACCTGATCAGCCCTGGCGGCCTGTGCTCGCCTGCGTTTTAGCGTGGAAATAACAACAATGAACCAACCCCAATCCGCTGTAGGGAACTGCCTTGATGTGCAGTCCTTCATCAATGCCCAGCCGCTGTCCCGTTACCAGTGGCGCGTGGTGATCCTGTGTTTCCTGATTGTCTTCCTCGATGGCCTGGACACCGCGGCCATGGGCTTCATCGCCCCGGCGCTGTCCCAGGACTGGGGCATCGACCGCGCCAGCCTCGGCCCGGTCATGAGCGCTGCATTAATCGGCATGGTCTTCGGCGCCCTGGGCTCCGGCCCCCTGGCCGACCGTTTCGGCCGCAAGGTGGTGCTGGTGGGGGCGGTGCTGCTGTTTGGTGCCTTCAGCCTGGCTTCTGCCTACAGCACCAACGTCGACCAGTTGCTGGTCCTGCGTTTCCTTACCGGCCTGGGCCTGGGGGCGGGCATGCCCAACGCCACCACGCTGCTTTCCGAATACACCCCCGAACGCCACAAGTCGTTGCTGGTGACCAGCATGTTCTGCGGTTTCAACCTGGGCATGGCCGGCGGCGGTTTCATTTCCGCCAAGCTGATCCCGGCCTTCGGCTGGCACAGCCTGCTGCTGATCGGCGGGGTCCTGCCGCTGATCCTGGCCCTGGTGCTGGTGCTCTGGCTGCCGGAGTCCGCGCGTTACCTGGTGGTGCGTAATCGCGGCACCGACAAGGTGCGCAAGACCCTGGCGCCGATTGCCCCGGCCATAGTCGGCGAGGCTGGCAGCTTCAGCGTGCCGGAACAGAAGACCGTGAAGGCGCGCAACGTGTTCGCGGTGATCTTCTCCGGCACCTATAGCGTCGGCACCCTGTTGCTGTGGCTGACCTATTTCATGGGGCTGGTGATTGTCTACCTGCTCACCAGCTGGCTGCCGACCCTGATGCGCGACAGCGGGGCGAGCATGGAACAGGCGGCCTTTATCGGCGCCCTGTTCCAGTTTGGCGGCGTCCTCAGCGCGGTGGCCGTGGGCTGGGCCATGGACCGTTTCAACCCGCACAAGGTGATCGGCTGTTTCTACCTGCTGGCTGGGGTCTTTGCCTACGCCGTCGGGCAGAGCCTGGGCAACATCACCCTGTTGGCCACCCTGGTGCTGATCGCCGGTATGTGCGTCAACGGTGCGCAATCGGCAATGCCGTCGTTGGCCGCGCGCTTCTACCCGACCCAGGGGCGTGCCACCGGGGTTTCCTGGATGCTTGGCATCGGCCGTTTCGGCGCCATTCTCGGCGCGTGGATGGGGGCGACCCTGCTGGGCCTGGGCTGGAACTTCGAACAAGTGCTGACTGCCCTGGTGATTCCGGCGGCCCTGGCCACCACCGCGGTGGTGATCAAGGGCATGGTCAGTCACGCAGACGCGACCTGACCGCGGACTACCCTGTAGCCGCTGCCGCAGGCTGCGACCGGGCTCGAAGGGCCCGCTGCTCCTGAAGCGCAGAGGGTTCTTCGAACGTTATCCTCGCCCGCAGCAGCGGCCCCAGAAGGCCGGCAGGGCTGTTGCGGGGTTGAGGAAAAGCAATCGATAGCCCTGCAACAATCTGTTCGATAATCGAACGCTCAGTCGATTATCGGATTGTTTGGGGTTTGGCCCCGGCTTAATCTTCAGTCACTGCGGCGCGCCCAGAGCGCCTTTTTCTCCAGTCGCTGAATAACAATCGGGAGACCCCATCCATGGCTGAAATCCTTTCGCTGCACGACGCGGTGAAGCAATTCGTCAACGACGGCGACACCGTCGCGCTCGAAGGCTTCACCCACCTGATTCCTACGGCCGCAGGTCATGAAATCATCCGCCAGGGCAAGAAAGACCTGACCCTGGTGCGCATGACCCCTGACCTGATCTACGACCAGTTGATCGGTGCCGGTTGCGCTCGCAAGCTGATTTTCTCCTGGGGTGGCAACCCGGGCGTGGGCTCCCTGCACCGCCTGCGCGACGCCGTGGAAAAGCAATGGCCACAGCCCCTGGAGATCGAGGAACACAGCCACGCCGACCTGGCCAACGCCTATGTCGCCGGCGCCTCGGGCCTGCCCTTTGCCGTCCTGCGGGCCTACGCCGGTTCCGACCTGCCCAAGGTCAACCCCCTGATCAAGACCGTGACCTGCCCGTTTACCGGTGAAGTGCTGGCGGCGGTGCCTTCGGTGCGCCCGGACGTCACGGTAATCCACGCACAGAAGGCCGACCGCAAGGGCAACGTGCTGCTGTGGGGCATTCTCGGGGTACAGAAAGAAGCCGCCCTGGCCGCCAAGCGCTGCATTGTCACCGTCGAGGAAATCGTCGACGACCTGAACGCGCCGATGAACGCCTGCGTACTGCCGACCTGGGCGCTGAGCGCGGTCTGCCATGTGCCTGGTGGCGCCCATCCGTCCTACGCCCACGGCTACTCCGAGCGCGACAACCGCTTCTACCAGGCCTGGGACCCGATTGCCCGCGACCGTGAGGCGTTCACCGCCTGGATCAACGAATACATCCACGGCAGTGCCGATTTCAGCGAATTCCAGGCCAAGCTGGCCGCAGCTTCGGAGGCCCAGTAATGACCTACTCCACCAATGAAATGATGACCGTGGCCGCGGCCCGTCGCCTGCAGAACGGCTCGGTGTGCTTCGTCGGCATCGGCCTGCCGTCCAAGGCCGCCAACCTGGCACGCCTGACCTCATCACCGGACGTGGTGCTGATCTACGAGTCCGGCCCGATCGGCGCCAAGCCCAGCGTCCTGCCACTCTCTATCGGTGACGGCGAGCTGGCGGAAACCGCGGACACCGTGGTGCCTACCGGCGAGATCTTCCGCTACTGGCTGCAGGGCGGGCGCATCGACGTGGGTTTCCTCGGCGCGGCCCAGGTCGACCGTTTCGGCAATATCAACACCACCGTGGTCGGCGACTACCACCGGCCCAAGGTGCGCCTGCCGGGCGCCGGCGGTGCTCCGGAGATCGCCGGTTCGGCCAAGAGCGTGCTGATCATCCTCAAGCAATCCTCGCGCTCCTTCGTCGACAAGCTGGACTTCGTGACTTCGGTCGGCCACGGCGAAGGCGGCGATTCGCGCAAGCGCCTGGGCCTGCCAGGGGCGGGGCCGGTGGGCATCATCACCGACCTGTGCATCATGGAGCCGGAAGCCGGTACCCATGAATTCATTGTCACTTCGCTGCACCCGGGCGTGACCCGCGAGCAGGTGGTGGCCGCCACTGGCTGGGCGATCCGCTTCGCCGACCAAGTGGCCGAGACCGCAGCACCCACCGAGGTTGAACTGACTGCCCTGCGTGACCTGGAAGCGCGCACCGCCGCGGCCCATGGCCAAGCCCCTGGAGAAGCCTGATGCGCGACGTATTCATCTGCGATGCCATTCGCACCCCCATCGGCCGTTTTGGTGGCGGCCTCTCGGCAGTGCGCGCTGACGACCTGGCGGCGCTGCCGATCAAGGCCTTGATGGAGCGCAACCCCAGCGTGGACTGGAGCGCCGTGGACGAGGTGTTCCTCGGCTGCGCCAACCAGGCCGGCGAGGACAACCGCAACGTGGCGCGCATGGCTCTGCTGCTGGCCGGCCTGCCGGACAGCGTGCCCGGCGTCACCCTCAACCGCCTCTGCGCCTCGGGCATGGACGCCATCGGCACGGCGTTCCGCGCCATTGCCAGCGGCGAGATGGAGCTGGCGATTGCCGGTGGCGTCGAGTCCATGTCCCGCGCGCCCTTTGTCATGGGCAAGGCCGATACCGCCTTTTCGCGCAACATGAAGCTGGAGGACACCACCATCGGCTGGCGTTTCATCAACCCGCTGATGAAGGCCCAATATGGTGTGGATGCCATGCCGCAGACCGCCGACAACGTGGCGGATGACTATAAAGTGTCCCGCGCTGACCAGGACGCCTTCGCCCTGCGCAGCCAGCAGCGTGCCGCGGTGGCCCAGGCCGCCGGTTTCTTCGCTGAGGAAATCGTTGCGGTGCGCATCGCCCACAAGAAGGGCGAGACAGTGGTGGAGCAGGACGAGCATCCCCGTGCCGACACCACCCTGGAAGCCTTGGCCAAGCTCAAGCCGGTCAACGGCCCGGACAAGACCGTCACCGCCGGCAATGCCTCCGGGGTCAACGACGGTGCGGCGGCGCTGATCCTGGCCTCGGCCGAAGCCGTCAAGAAACATGGCCTGACCCCACGTGCGCGAGTACTGGGCATGGCCAGCGCCGGGGTTGCGCCGCGGGTCATGGGCATCGGCCCGGTGCCGGCGGTGCGCAAACTGATCGAGCGCCTGGGCGTGGCGGTCAGCGACTTCGACGTGATCGAACTCAACGAAGCCTTCGCCAGCCAGGGCCTGGCGGTGCTGCGCGAGCTGGGCTTGGCGGACGATGCGCCCCAGGTCAATCCCAACGGCGGCGCCATTGCCTTGGGTCACCCGTTGGGCATGAGTGGCGCACGCCTGGTACTGACGGCCTTGCACCAGTTGGAAAAGAACGGCGGTAAGAAAGGCCTGGCCACCATGTGCGTGGGTGTCGGCCAAGGGCTGGCACTGGCCATCGAGCGGGTTTGAATGCCTGCCCTATATAAGAAGAGAACGAGGAACCACCATGAGTGACAAGCCCGGTTACCGGCGCCCGCAAGCGGGTACTCAGCCTGATTATCTGCACCCGGCCTACCAGTCGACCAACACCCGTTCGCCGTCCAAGTCGCTGGTGTTCATTCCCCACTCGCTGTCGGAAATCACCGGCCCGAGCATCGGCGCCGAGTCGATCCAGGAACGGGACAACGACCTGACGGCCCAGCACGAAGGGCAGCCCCAGGGCGAGCGCATCATCATCCACGGCCGGGTTCTGGACGAGAACGGCCTGCCGGTGCCGGGCATCCTGGTGGAGATCTGGCAGGCCAACGCGGCCGGTCGCTACAACCACGACCGCGACTTGCACGATGCGCCCCTGGACCCGAACTTCACCGGCACCGGGCGCACCGTGACCGACGCCGACGGCTGGTACCAGTTCCAGACCATCAAGCCCGGGGCCTACCCCTGGGGCAACCACCACAATGCCTGGCGCCCGGCGCATATCCATTTTTCGCTGTTCGGGCCGAGCATTCTTACCCGCCTGGTGACCCAGATGTATTTCCCTGGCGACCCGCTGCTGGCTTATGACCCGATCTACAACTGCGTGCCGGACACCCGCGCCAAGGAACGCCTGATCGCCAGCTTCGACCTGGAGAAAACCATTCCTTCCTACGCCCTCGGTTACCGTTGGGACATTGTCCTGCGCGGCCGCGACGCCACGCCGATGGAGAAATAACGTGACCCTGACCGCGACTACATCCCACACCGTCGGCCCCTACTACCACATCGGCCTGACCTGGCTGAACCGCGAAGACCTGACCGAGGAAGGCACCCTGGGCGAGCGGGTGGCGATCACCGGCCAGGTAGTGGACGGCAACGGCAACTTCGTCAACGACGCGATGCTGGAAGTCTGGCAAGCCAACGCCGCCGGCAAGTACCGCCACCCCGAAGACGATCAGGCCAAACCCCTGGACCCGAACTTCCAGGGGTTTGGCCGGGTGCCGGTGGACGCCGAAGGGCGCTTTCGCTTCACCACCATCAAGCCGGGCACGGTGCCGGGCCTGAAAGGCACGACCCAGGCCCCGCATCTGGTGGTACTGGTGTTCGCCCGCGGTTTGGTCAAGCACCTGCTGACCCGCATCTACTTCGAGGGGGAGCCGGCCAACGCCAGCGATCCGCTGCTGGCCTGCGTGCCCGAGGAGCGCCGAGGCACCTTGCTGGCCAAGGCCGATGCTGACGGTCACTACCAGTGGAACGTGATCCTCCAGGGTACTGACGCCGAAACCGTGTTCTTCGACTACTGACCCGGCCTTGTGTGGCCACTGCCGCGGGTTGCGTAGCAGGCGCGGCGGGCTTGAGACCGGCAGAGGTTCGGCTTGAGACCGCCAAGCAAGGCCCTTCGGGCCTTTTCGCAGCCTCGCCGTGGCTTGGCAGCGGCTACAGTCGCTACAGGTTGACAGGGTCGATTGACCTCTGCCCGGAAGCGGGCAGGGCGCTATCCGCAGGGAACGGGAATGTTGCCAAGTGTGTCTAGACTCACACTGTCCCCCATGAGTGAAAAAACCATGACAACAACGACAAGTCACTACACCGGAGAGGAACGCAGCAAAAGGATCTTTGCCATTGTCGGCGCCTCCTCCGGCAACCTGGTGGAATGGTTCGACTTCTATGTCTATGCCTTTTGCGCCATCTATTTCGCCCCGGCCTTCTTTCCCTCCGACGATCCGACGGTGCAGTTGCTCAACACCGCCGGGGTGTTCGCCGCCGGCTTTCTGATGCGGCCCATCGGCGGCTGGCTGTTCGGCCGGGTCGCCGACCGTCATGGGCGCAAGAACTCGATGATGATCTCGGTGCTGATGATGTGCGCCGGTTCCCTGGTGATCGCCTTCTTGCCCACCTACGCCAGCATCGGTGCCTGGGCGCCGTTCCTGCTGCTGGTGGCGCGCCTGTTCCAGGGCCTGTCGGTGGGCGGCGAGTACGGCACCACCGCCACCTACATGAGTGAGGTGGCGCTCAAGGGCCAGCGCGGCTTCTTTGCCTCCTTCCAGTACGTGACCCTGATCGGCGGGCAACTGCTGGCGGTGCTGGTGGTGGTGATCCTCCAGCAGTTTCTCGATGAGGCCGAGCTCAAGGCCTGGGGCTGGCGCATTCCCTTCGTGATCGGTGCCATCGCCGCGGTGATCTCGCTGCTGCTGCGCCGTTCGCTGAAGGAAACCACCAGCAAGGAAATCCGTGAGGACAAGGACGCCGGCAGCATCGCTGCGCTGTTCAAGAACCACTCGGCGGCGTTTATAACCGTGCTCGGCTACACCGCCGGCGGCTCGCTGATTTTCTACACCTTCACCACCTACATGCAGAAGTACCTGGTGAACACCGCGGGCATGCACGCCAAGACCGCCAGCTACATCATGACCGGCGCGCTGTTTCTCTACATGTGCATGCAGCCGCTGTTCGGCATGCTGGCGGACAAGATCGGCCGGCGTAACTCGATGCTCTGGTTCGGTGCCCTGGGTACGCTGTTCACAGTGCCGATCCTGCTGACCTTGAAGACCGTCACCAGCCCGTTCCTAGCTTTTGTGCTGATCACCCTGGCCCTGGCCATCGTCAGTTTCTACACCTCCATCAGCGGCCTGGTGAAGGCCGAGATGTTCCCGCCGCAAGTGCGCGCACTCGGGGTGGGCTTGGCTTATGCGGTGGCCAATGCGATCTTCGGTGGCTCGGCGGAATGGGTGGCCCTGAACTTCAAGAACATGGGCATGGAAAACACCTTTTACTGGTATGTCACGGCGATGATGGCGATTGCCTTCCTGTTCAGCCTGCGCCTGCCGAAACAGGCCGCCTACCTGCACCACGACCTTTGACCTGTGTACCTGCGCCCGGCTCGGGCGCAGGTTTGCCAAGGACTGTTTATGACCCTGACTGCGAGCAATCAGTTGTTCGATGCCTACTTTACTGCCCGGGAAATGCGCGGGGTGTTCTGCGATCAGGGGCGGGTCCAGGCCATGCTCGATTTCGAAGCCGCCCTGGCCCGGGCCCAGGCCCGCGTCGGGGTGATCCCGGCCAGTGCAGTAGCGCCCATCGAGGCCGCCTGCCATGCCGGGCTGTATGACTTCCAGATGCTGGGCGAGGCGATTGCCACGGCCGGCAACTCGGCCATTCCCCTGGTCAAGGCCCTGGGCCGACAGATCGCCCGCAGCGATGGCGAGGCCGAGCGCTTTGTGCACCTGGGGGCTACCAGCCAGGACGTGATGGACAGCGGGCTGGTGCTGCAACTGCGCCGCGCCATGCTCCTGCTGGAGCAGGACCTGGAGCGCCTGGGGGACATCCTTGTTGCCCAGGCCCAACGTTACGCCACGACCCCGATGGCCGGCCGCACCTGGCTGCAACATGCCACGCCGGTGACCCTGGGGATGAAGATCGGCGGCTGGCTGGGGGCATTGACCCGCAGCCGCGAGCGCCTGCAGCAGCTCAAGCCGCGTTTGCTGGTGCTGCAGTTCGGCGGCGCTTCCGGAACCCTGGCGGCTTTGGGCGAGCAGGCGTTGCCGATTGCCCAGGCCCTGGCCGACGAGCTGCAATTGGCCCTGCCGGAGCAGCCCTGGCACACCCAGCGCGACCGCCTGGTGGAGTTCGCTTCGGTGCTGGGCCTGTTGGCCGGCAGCCTGGGCAAGCTGGGGCGGGATATCAGCCTGCTGATGCAGACCGAGGCGGCGGAGGTCTTCGAGCCCTCGGCGCCGGGCAAGGGCGGGTCGTCCACCATGCCGCACAAGCGCAACCCGGTGGGCGCGGCGGTGCTGATCAGCGCTGCGACCCGGGTTCCCGGCCTGCTGGCGACGATGTTTGCCGCCATGCCCCAGGAGCACGAGCGCAGCCTGGGCCTGTGGCACGCCGAATGGGAAACCCTGCCGGAGATCTGCTGCCTGGTGTCTGGCGCGTTGCAACAAGCATTACTGGTGGCCGAAGGCCTGGAGGTCGACAGCGCGCGCATGGCGCACAACCTCGACCTGACCCAGGGCCTGGTGCTGGCCGAAGCGGTGAGCATTGCCCTGGCCCAGCGCCTGGGGCGGGAAACCGCCCACCATCTGCTGGAACAATGCTGCAAGCGCGCAGTGGCCGAGAAACGCCATCTGCGTGGGGTATTGGGGGAGGATTCCCAGGTTACCGCCGAGCTGTCGGCGGCGGACCTGGATCGTCTATTGGACCCGGCGCACTACCTGGGCCAGGCGCAGGCCTGGGTCGAGCGCGCCGTGGCTGAACATTTTGCCTTGAAGGCCTGAAGGAGACTGCTGTGGGATTCGTGAAACTCGCCGAGGGCGAACTGCACTATCAACTCGAAGGGCCCGAGGGCGCGCCGGTACTGGTGCTGTCCAACTCCCTGGGCACCGACCTGCACATGTGGGATAAGCAGATGGCGGCCTTCACCCGGCACTTCCAGGTGCTGCGCATGGACACCCGTGGCCACGGCCGTTCCCTGGTCACCGAAGGTCCCTATAGCATCGAGCAACTGGGCCGCGACGTGGTGGCGCTGCTGGATGCGCTGGATATCCAGCGTGCACATTTCTGTGGCCTGTCCATGGGCGGGCTGATCGGCCAGTGGCTGGGGATCAATGCCGGCGAGCGTCTGCACAAGCTGGTGGTGTGCAACACCGCGGCGAAGATCGGCGACCCGTCCGTATGGAACCCGCGGATCGAGACCGTGCTACGTGACGGCCAGGCAGCCATGGTGGCACTGCGCGATGCCTCCATCGCCCGCTGGTTCACCAGCGACTTTGCCGAAGCTCACCCTGACCAGGCCAAGCTGATCACCGACATGCTCGCGGCCACCTCGCCGCAAGGCTATGCGGCCAACTGCGCGGCGGTGCGGGACGCGGATTTCCGTGAACAGCTGGGGGCGATCAAGGTGCCCACCCTGGTGATTGCCGGCACTGAAGACGCCGTGACACCACCGTCCGGCGGGCACTTCATCCAGCAGCATGTGGCGGGCGCGGAGTATGCCGAGTTCTATGCCGCGCATTTGTCCAACGTCCAGGCCGGCGACGCTTTCAGCGCCCGGGTCGTGGATTTTCTGCTGGTCTGAGAGTCGATTCAAGGAGCCCTTTGTGGACGAGAAACAGCGTTATGACGAAGGCATGCAGGTTCGCCGCGCGGTGTTGGGCGATGCCCATGTGGACCGCAGCCTCAATGCCCTGACCGAGTTCAACTCGGAGTTCCAGGAAATGATCACCCGCCATGCCTGGGGCGACATCTGGACCCGCCCGGGCCTGCCGCGACACACCCGCAGCCTGATCACCATCGCCATGCTGATCGGCATGAACCGCAACGAGGAGCTCAAGCTGCACCTGCGGGCCGCCGCCAACAATGGGGTGAGCCGCAGCGAGATCAAGGAAGTGATCATGCAGAGCGCGATCTACTGCGGAATCCCGGCGGCCAACGCCACCTTCCACCTGGCGGAATCGGTGTGGGACGAACTGGGCATCGAATCCCGCAGTTGAGGCGCCGGGGCTGCACCGCGCGATTTCAGACGGTGGCCAGAATGAACACCCGCTTGAACGGGAACAGCGTCCGGCCATCGCCTTCGGGCGGATAGTAGCGATGTACCCGTGCCAGGTAATGGTTGAGGAAGCATTGTCGTTGCCGCTCGTCCAGGCTCAGGAGTACGGGGCGCAAGGCCGAGACCTTGACCCAGTCGAAGATCGGCGACTGGCCTTCCACGACCTGCAGGTGTTCGGTTTCCCAGATGTCCAGTTCCCGAGTCAGGGGCGCCAGCAAACGGTAGTAGCTATCCAGCGACAGTACCCGGCGCTCGGCCATGAACGCCCGCAGCTCCGGGGTGCCCAGCGGCTTGCCGTCCGGTCCTGCCTGTTCCAGGCTTTCGAGTATCAACTGATACCACAGGGCGTCGCGCCAATTGGGCATATGCGCCGCCAGGCAGCCGCCGGGGTTGAGCTGGTTCAACAGGCGCGGCAGCAGGTGTTCGTGGTCACTCATGAAGTGCAGCACTGCGGCAGCGAACAACAGGTCTGCTGGCTGTTCGGCTTTCCATTGCAGCAGGTCGCACCTGCGCCACAGCGCCTTGATCGGCAGGCAGCTGGCTTCGGCAAGCATTTCCGAGGAGCTGTCCACGCCTGTCAGCTCCGCGTAGGGCCAGCGCTGCGCCAGCAGTTGAGTGGCGATACCTGTTCCGCAACCCAGGTCGTAGATGTGATGGGGTTGCTGCAGGGCGACATGATCCAGTAGCTCGACCGCCGGTCGTTCTCGCAGGCGCACGAACTGCTGGTAGGCCTGGGGATCCCATTGGGTGCTGAGGTTCCTGGCCGTGGTCGGCTGAGGCTTGGTACTCATGTAAACATCCTTTTTAAAGTTGTCGTCCAATGACATTCAGGGTTCTGAGGAGCAGGGCTGCGCCACGTCGCGTGTCCTCCTCACGCAGCAGCGAGAGCAGCCCGTACAGGCTGGGAGCGGTACCTTGCGCTGAGGTTTCGGCCTTGGCCATGCGTAGTGCATTGCCCAGCATCCAGGTGGCAGCGGTGGCTTCTTCAAACTGTTGCGCAAGTTTTTCGATCATCGCCTGATCGAGCATGTCGATCAGGTCGCAAAGCAGGGACAACAGGTCGACCATGTTGTCCAGGCGAGCGCCGTCCAGCAGCGGCTGGAGCTTTTTCATCAGGGCTTCCAGGCCTGGCGTGCTGGCGACTTCAGGCTGGGTCGCCCTTGGACCAGGCATGCTTGGATCAAAGCTGTCCATGGCGTTGTCTCCTCCCTGTGCAGGGTCAAAGCATTCCGCGGGCTACGGCCCAGTACAGGCCGCGATTGAATCCGGTGCGCAGCAGGCCACCCAACTTGCTCGACGGGGTGGGCAGAACGTCGTGGGCATAGTCGTACCAAAGGGGCATGCCGGCATTGAGGCCCATCTGCGCGACCGCCTGGACCCTACCGTCATAAACCGCCTCGGGAGAGCCCAGGCGGATTTCTCCGGCAATGTTGTTGGCAATCACCGGGGCCTGGTTGTGGCAGGCGCCGCCGGCCTTGCTGATCGGCAGGTCGACGGTATCGCCAATCACATAGACCCGCTCCAGGCCATAGACTTGCAGGGTTTCGTGATGGGTCGGCAACCAGCCCTCCTGGCCCTGTGCCTGAGACGCGCCGGATTCGAGCACGGCGTCCACGGCCCGGATCGGCGGGGTGGCCATGAGAATGTCGAAAGGCTGCTCAGCGCCTTCCTCCGAGTAGGCGATGCGCCGGTCCGGGTCGACCCTGGCCAGGGTGAAGCCGCGCTGGAAGCGGATGTTCCTCTGTTCGAAGATATCCGGCAGTACCTCGCCGACCGGGCGTTGCAGGAACAGGCAATTGCGCAGTAGCTGCGCGGTGCTGGGGTAGGTGTAGATGATCTCGACCCGATCCCGTACTCCGCGCCGCCGCAGGAAGTCATCGAGCATCAGGGTCGTTTCTACCGGCGCGATGCCGCATTGATGAGGAACATTGGGTGTTTGCGGAAACGACACGGTGATGAACACCCGGCCCTTGTCGATCCGGCTCAGGCGCTGTGCCAGTTGCCGGGCAGGCTGGTATTGGTAGAAGTGGTCGCCGGCTTCCTTGAGCCCCTCGATCCGTTCCGGTGCTGGCACGCAGCCGGTGGCGATCACCAGGAAATCGTAGCCAAGACGTTTGCCGCTGCGAGTGTGCAGGCTCTGGCCGGCAAAATCGAAGCGGGTGACGGGGTCGACCCGGAAGGTTATTTCGGGGCGTAGCAGGGAGCGTTCGGGTCGCTTGAGTTCTTCTTGGAAGAACAGGTTGAACGCCACATACATGAAGGCGGGCTTGTAGAAATGATCCGGCGATTCGGACAGCAGGGTGATTTTGACCTCGTCCCTGAGTATCTCCGGGTAGAGCTTGCTGACCAGTTGATTGGCCAGGATGGTACCGCCTACACCTCCTCCGACAATGACGATGTGCTTGCTCATAACGCAGACCCTCCAAGGCTACGCCAGCTTCACGTACGACATCCGATGGATAACGGAACTGAATCGATAGGTTTCCTTTCCTGGAAGCGAGCACTGCCCGCCTGAAGTGAATACCCCTTTACTTTATCTGTGTATTGGATTTTTTTTACTAAGCCCGACCAGCGGACCTCTCCTTGGGCGCCACGGTTCAAGGCCGACAACTGCAGGGGCCGGCCTTTTGGCTCGGCCCCGTGTTGGAGGGGCTTACAGCAGGCTGAGGGGATAGCTGATGATCAGGCGGTTCTCGTCGAACTCGTTGTTGCTGAAGTCCCGGCGCATGGTGGAGTTGCGCCACTTCAGGTTGAGGTTCTTCAGTGTGCCGCTCTGGACCGTGTAGGCCACTTCGCTTTCCCGGCCCCATTCCTTGCCGTCGCTGACGGTGGCGGTGTGCACGTTGCTACCGCTGATGTAGCGGTTCATCAGGGTCAGGCCGGGAACGCCCAGCGCGGCGAAGTTGTAGTCATGGCGCACCTGCCAGGACTTCTCCTTGGCGTTGTCGTAGCTGGCGTTGTAGCTGTCGTTGGCCAGGGTGCCGCCGCTGGTGCCATTGACCCGCATCCAGGCGCTGTCGCCAGTGAGCTTCTGCAGGCCTACATAGAAGGTGTTGCCGCCATATTTGGCCGAGAACAGGCCGGACCAGGTGCGGTTCTCCATGTCGCCGGCGCGGGCGCTGCCGTCTTCCTTGCCATAGAAGAAGCCCAGGTTGGCGCCCAGGGTCCAGTCGCCCAGGGGTTGGCTGTGGATCAGGTTGACGAACTGCTGGCTGTAGATGTCCTTGAGCTGGGCATTCCACAGGGCGATCTGGGTGCGCTTGTCGTTGAAGGCATATTCGGCGCCCTGGAAGTTGAAACGGTCGGAGGTGAAGGCCGCTTTGCCGAACATGCTCATGTCACTCATGCTGCTGTCGTCACGCGGGCTGTTGGCGCGGAACTGGCCGCCATAGAGGGTCAGGCCGGCAATTTCCTTCGAGGTGATCTGGCCGCCGCGAAAGGTCTGTGGCAGCGAGCGGCCGTCGTCGGAGCGCAGGATCGGCAGCACTGGCATCCATTCGCCGACCTTGACCTCGGTCTGAGACAGTCGTGCCTTGAAGGCTACTCCCAGGCGTCCGAAGTTGTCCGCCGGGCGGCCGTCGTGATCCAGGGGCAGCAGTTGGGTGCCGCCGGTGCCCTTGCCGCCGTCGAGTTTCAGCGAGTAGAGGCCCAGCACGTCCATGCCGAAACCGACGGTGCCCTGGGTGAAGCCGGACTTTGCATCGAGGATGAAGCTCTGGGTCCATTCCTCGGCCTTGCCCTGGGCCTTGGTCGGGTTGGTGAAGTTGCGGTTGAAATAGAAGTTGCGCAGGGTCAGGTTGGCCTGGGCATCTTCGAGAAAGCCCGACTCTGCGGCCAGTGCCGGCAGGGCGGTGCTGCTCAGCGCCAGGGCCAGGAGGGTGGGCAGAAGGTAGGACGGCGGGGTGCTTGGCTTCATTCGTCGGTCTCTCTAATTGTTAGGGGTGCAGCTGGCCAGTGCCGCGCAAAGGGTCTGGGCACAGGTTTCAGGGGAGCAGGGTGGAACCGGAGGTATCAGCCGTAGCGGGCAGGGCGTGGGGGCATGGCATCGGACCTGTTGTTATTGGTGTGTCCAGGTGCCGGGAATGGTGCGTCGCGGATCAGGGCCAATCAATTGGACGAAACACTTTTTGGGCGGTAATCGAACACAAATGTTCCAGTTGGTACATATAAAAAACCCACCGTCAGGTGGGTTTTTCATATGGCCAGGTGACGCTTCAGAACAGGTGCAGCGCCGGGGCTTTTTCCGCCAGTGGCTCGTTCTTCGCTGTCTGTTCGCTCCAGCCACCGCCGAGGGCCTTGTACAGGTTGACCTCGCTGGTGAGCTGCGACAGGCGATCGGTGATCAGTGCCTGCTGGGCGCTGAACAGCGACCGCTGGGCATCGAGGAAGGTCAGGTTGCTGTCGACCCCGATACGGTAGCGGCGCTCGGCCAGACGATAGTAGTCCTGGTTGGCGTTGACGAAATCACGCTGGGCCTGCAACTGCTGGTTGTAGGTCTGGCGTGCCGCCAGGCCATCGGAGACTTCCTGGAAGGCGGTCTGGATGGATTTCTCGTACTGCGCGACGGTGATGTCTTTCTGGATTTTCGAGTAGTCCAGGCTGGCGCGCAGGCTGCCGGCGTTGAAGATCGGCAGGTTGATCTGCGGCTGGAACAGCCAGGTGCCCGAGCCCCCCTTGAACAGGCCCGAGAGATCCGGGCTCAAGGTACCGGCATTGGCGGTCAGGCTGATGCTCGGGAAGAACGCTGCCCGCGCCGCGCCGATATTGGCATTGGCCGCCTTGAGCTTGTACTCGGCTTCGAGAATGTCCGGACGCCGTTGCAGCAGTTCCGACGGCAGGCCGGCTGGCAGGTCGCTCAGCAGGTCGGCCGACAGCGGTTGGGCCGCCGGCAGGTTGGCCGGAATCGCCGTGCCCAGCAGCAGGGTCAGGCTGTTTTCATCCTGGGCCACCTGGCGGGTGTAGCGCGCCAGCTGGACCCGGGCGTTTTCCACCGAAGTCCGCGACTGGCTCAGGTCCAGGGCCGAGGCCACGCCCACTTCGTTGCTGCGCGAGGTCAGCCGGTAGCTTTCCTCGTAGGCACCGAGGGTGTCCTGGGTCAGTTTCAGCAGCTCCTTGTCGGCCTGCCAGGTCATGTAGGCGTTGGCCACGCTGGCCACCAGGCTGATCTGGGTGCTGCGCCGGGCCTCTTCGCTGGAGAAGTAGGTCTGCAGGGCTTGCTCGCTCAGGCTGCGAACCCGGCCGAACAGGTCCAGTTCGTAGGCGCTGACGCCCACGGTGGCCGAGTACTGGCTGGTGATCCCGGCTTCGCCGGTCTGCGACATGCGTGCCGGAGTGCGCTGGCGGCTGCCGCTGGCGTTGGCCGAAACCGCCGGGAACAGGTCCGCACGCTGGATCTGGTACTGCGCGGCATAGGCATCGATGTTCAGCGCCGCGACCTTGAGGTCGCGGTTGTTTTCCAGGGACGTCTGGATCAGTTGCTGCAGCGCCGGGTCATGGAAGAACTGCCGCCAGCCCTGTTCGGCGGCCGCCACGTTGGCGGCCTCCTTTGGCGAGTAGGCAGGGCCTTGGGGGAACTGCGCCGCCACCGGCGCTTCCGGGCGCTGGTAATCCGGGATCAGCGAGCAACCACTTAGCGCGATGGCGGTGATTGCCAGGGAGAGTAGCGACTTGCTCATTGGCCAGCCTCATTAGGGGTTGCAGTAGTTTCTGACAGGTCCGCTTTCCTGCGGCCCATGGACGATACGGTGACGAAGAACAATGGCACCCAGAAGATCGCCAGGATAGTCGCGGTGAGCATACCGCCGATCACCCCAGTACCGATCGCATGCTGGCTACCCGAGCCGGCGCCCGTGGAGATGGCCAGTGGCACGACCCCGAGGACGAAGGCCAGGGAGGTCATGATGATCGGCCGCAGACGCATCCGGCAGGCTTCCACCGCGGCGTCTACCAGGCTGCGGCCCTGCTCGTGCAGTTCCTTGGCGAACTCGACGATCAGAATGGCGTTTTTCGCCGCCAGACCAATGGTCACCAACAGACCCACCTGGAAGTACACGTCGTTGGACAGGCCGCGCATGCTGGTTGCCATCAGTGCACCGATGATCCCCAGGGGCACAACCAGCATCACTGCGATCGGAATCGACCAGCTTTCATACAGCGCCGCCAGACACAGGAACACCATCAGCAGGGACAAGGCATACAGCGCAGGTGCCTGGGAGCCCGACAGACGTTCCTCGTAGGACAGGCCGGTCCAGGAGATACCGACACCCGCCGGCAGCTTCGCGGCAATGGCCTCGACTTCGGCCATGGCTTCACCGGTACTGTAGCCAGGGGCCGGGGCACCGAGCACTTCCATGGCTTCCACGCCGTTGTAACGGGCCAGCTTGGGCGAGCCGTAGATCCATTCGCCCTTGGCGAAGGAGGAGAACGGCACCATGGTTCCGGCGCTGTTGCGTACGTACCACTTCTTCAGGTCTTCGGGGCTCATGCGGGCACCGGCCTGACCCTGGATGTACACCTTCTTCACCCGACCACGGTCGATGAAGTCGTTGACGTAGCTACTGCCCAGGGCAATCGACAGGGTGTTGTTGATATCGGTGAGGGTCACGCCCAGGGCACTGGCGCGCTCGTCGTCGATGGTCAACTGGTACTGCGGTTCATCGTTCAGGCCGTTCGGACGTACCTGGGACAGCACCTTGCTCTGGGCTGCCATGCCGAGGAACTGGTTGCGTGCAGCCATCAGTTTCTCATGGCCGATACCGGCGCGGTCCTGGAGGAACACGTCGAAACCGGTGGCGTTACCCAGCTCCAGTACCGCTGGAGGGGCGAAGGCGAACACCATCGCGTCACGGAAACTGAAGAAGTGCTGCTGGGCGCGGGCTGCCAGGTTGAACACGTTGTTTTCCGCGGAACGCTCGCCCCACGGCTTGAGCATGATGAAGGCCATGCCCGAGCTCTGGCCGCGACCGGCGAAGTTGAAGCCGTTCACGGTGAACACCGAAGCCACGGTGTCCTTTTCCTTGTCCAGCAGGTAGGCGCGCATTTCGTCCACCACCACCTGGGTCCGCTCGGCACTGGAGCCGGCCGGCGTCTGTACCTGGGCGAACAGAACGCCCTGGTCTTCTTCCGGCAGGAACGCGGTCGGGATGCGAGTGAACAGCCAGATCATGCCCAGGACGATCAGCACGTAGGCCAGCAGGTACGGAACCTTGTGGCGCAGCATGTTGCCCACGCCGCGTTCGTAGCTCTTCACGCTGCGATCGAAGGTGCGGTTGAACCAGCCGAAGAAGCCGCGCTTCTCGGTGGCGTGTTCGCCTTGCGGTACGGCCTTGAGCATGGTGGCGCACAGGGCCGGAGTGAAGATCAGGGCAACCAGCACCGACAGGGCCATGGCCGAGACCACGGTGATCGAGAACTGCTTGTAGATCACCCCGGTGGAGCCGCTGAAGAAGGCCATTGGCAGCAGTACCGCGGACAGCACCAGGGCGATACCCACCAGGGCTCCCTGGATCTGGCCCATGGACTTTTTCGTCGCCTCCTTGGGCGACAGCCCTTCCTCGTGCATCACCCGCTCGACGTTCTCCACCACGACGATGGCGTCGTCCACCAGCAAGCCGATGGCCAGCACCATGCCGAACATGGTCAGGGTGTTGATGCTGAAACCGGCCGCCGCAAGGATGCCGAAGGTACCCAGCAGTACCACCGGCACCGTCATGGTGGTGATCACCGTGGCGCGGAAGTTCTGCAGGAACAGGAACATCACCAGGAACACCAGGACGATCGCTTCCACCAGGGTTTCAACCACACCCTTGATGGATTCGGTCACCACCGGGGTGGTGTCATACGGGAACACCACCTTCATCCCTTGCGGGAAGAAGGGTTCCAGGTCCTTGATGGTGTTGCGCAGGGCCTTGGCGGTGTCCAGGGCGTTGGCGCCGTTGGCCAGTTTCACTGCCAGGCCGGACGCCGGCTTGCCGTTGAACTGGGCGCTGATGGCGTAGTTCTCGCCACCCAGGCCAACGTCCGCGACATCGCCCAGACGCACTTGCGAGCCGTCCTTGTTGACCTTCAGCAGGATCGCCTTGAACTGCTCGGCAGTCTGCAGGCGGGTCTTGCCGATGATGGTGGCGTTGAGTTGCTGGCCGGGCAGGGCAGGCAGGCCGCCGAGCTGGCCGGACGATACCTGGACGTTCTGCGCGGCAACCGCGGTCTTCACGTCCACCGGGGTCAGGTTGTAGTTGTTCAGCTTGGCCGGGTCGAGCCAGATCCGCATCGCGTACTGGGCACCGAATACCTGGAAGTCACCGACGCCCGCGGTCCGCGAGATCGGGTCCTGCATGTTCGACACGATGTAGTTCGACAGGTCGTCCTTGGACATGCTGCCGTCCTCGGAAACCACGCCGATCACCAGCAGGAAGTTCTTCACTGCCTTGGTCACGCGGATACCCTGCTGCTGCACTTCTTGAGGCAGCAGCGGAGTGGCCAGGTTGAGCTTGTTCTGTACCTGAACCTGCGCGGTGTCCGAGTTGGTGCCCTGTTCGAAGGTCGCAGTGATGGTCATGCTGCCGTCGGAGTTACTTTCCGAGGACACATAACGCAGGTTGTCGATACCGTTGAGCTGCTGCTCGATCACCTGAACCACGGTGTCCTGCACGGTCTGTGCGGAAGCGCCTGGGTAGGTCACGGAGATGGCGATCGCTGGCGGCGCGATGCTCGGGTACTGGTTGATCGGCAATTTGAGGATCGATAGAGCCCCGACCAACATGATCACCAGGGCGATTACCCAGGCGAAGATCGGACGGTCGATAAAAAATTTCGACATGGTTTACTCCCCTTTGCCGCCTGCAGCTTTGTCAGTTGCCTGTGCAGGGGCCGGGTTCTTCGCTGGAACGTTGGTTGCTTCGCTGGCCTTGACTTCAATGCCCGGCTTGACGAACTGCAGGCCTTCGGTGATCAGGCGATCGCCGGCTTTCAGCCCATCTTCCACCAACCACTGGCTGCCGACCGTGCGGCTGGCCTTGAGTTGACGCAGCTCGACCTTGTTATCCGGGCCAACCACCAGGGCGGTCGGGGTGCCTTTCAGGTCGCGCGTCACGCCTTGCTGGGGAGCCAGGATCGCCGCGCTGTTCACCCCGGCTTGCAGCTGGGCGTGGACGAACATGCCAGGCAGCAGAGTGTGCTCAGGGTTCGGGAACACTGCGCGCAGGGTCACCGAGCCGGTGGTTTCGTCCACCGAGACTTCGGAGAATTCCAGCTTGCCATCGAGCTTGTACTGGCTGCCGTCTTCCAGGGTCAGTTTGACCTTGGCGGCATTGTCGCCGACTTTCTGCAGGCGACCGCTTTCCAGTTCGCGACGCAGTTCCAGCAGTTCTACCGAGGACTGGGTAACGTCGACGTAGATTGGGTCCAGCTGCTGGATCACGGCCATGGCATCGGCCTGGCCATTGCTCACCAGGGCGCCTTCGGTCACCGAGGAACGGCCGATTCGGCCGGTCAGTGGCGACAGCACTTTGGTGTAGCGCAGGTTGATCTGGGCGCTTTGCAGCGAGGCTTCCGACTGCAGGCGGTTGGCCACGGCAGTGTCGTATTCCTGGCGGCTTACGGCCTGCTCGTTGACCAGTTGCTTGTAGCGATCAGAAATCGACTTGGTCGATTGCAGATTAGCCTCGGCACTCTTCAGCGTTGCCTCATAGACCGATGGATCGATCTGGTAAAGCTGCTGACCTTCCTTGACGTCTCCACCTTCTTTGAACAGACGCTTGAGAATGATCCCGTTTACCTGTGGGCGAACTTCGGCGATGCGGAACGCAGTGGTCCGGCCCGGGAGTTCGGAAGTCAAGGTAAAGGCTTGTGGTTGCAGGGTAACGACGCCGACCTGAGGGGCTTGAGGGGCAGGCGCCGCCTCTTCCTTTTTACATCCGCTGAGCAGCGATGCCAGGGCGACGGCAGTGACCAGAGCGGTAACAGCTGGCTTGAGTTGCATGAAAATCCTCGGGTCAGGCACGCAAGATGCGCACAAGAAAAGTGGAAGGGTAAAAATGCTTGGCTGAGTGGATAAGTAGCTTGCTAAGGAATATACTTACGTTCATGGTTGTTTGTAAATACCCCTGCGGCGTACCCATCCGGTTACAAAAGCCCCTGTAGGTGTTGAATTGTAGGCTGGGCAAACGGCACTCGAGATGCCGTTCCATATTTATTCAGAAGGTCTTCACGCATCGCTGAAAGATCCTGATCGAGGTTTTACTGCCATGGTCCGTCGTACCAAAGAGGAAGCTCAAGAAACTCGCAGCCAGATACTCGAGGCCGCCGAAAAGGCCTTTTACGAGCGTGGCGTGGCGCGTACCACCCTGGCCGACATCGCGGCGCTGGCGGGAGTCACGCGAGGTGCCATCTATTGGCACTTCAGCAACAAGGCCGATCTGGTGCAGGCCATGCTCGACAGCCTGCGTGAACCTTTGGATGAAATGGCCGCGGCCAGTGAGAATGTAGATGAAATGGACCCGTTGGGCTGCATGCGCAAGCTGCTCATTCATTTGTTTCATCAAGTTGCCCTGGACCCGAAAACCCGACGCATCAATGAAATCCTGTTTCACAAGTGCGAGTTCACCGACGAAATGTGCGACCTGCGCCGACAGCGTCGCGCTGCCAGCCTGGACTGCAACGTACACATCGAGCTGGCGTTGCGTAATGCAGTGAATCGTGGGCAATTGCCCGAGAACCTCGATGCGGCGCGGGCAGCTATTACGCTGCATGCGTTCATCGATGGCATTCTCTACCAGTGGTTGCTGGCCCCGGACAGCTTCGCCCTGCACACCGAAGCAGAGCGCTGGATCGACATCGGGCTGGATATGCTGCGCTTGAGCCCCAACCTCCGTCATTAAGACAAAATGCGTAATTGAGTCCGGTTGTGTCAACATTTAAGGCGAGGGACGTTCATACCCGGGGTCGCACTTCACAATGGGGTGCTTTTATATACGGGCTTGCTGCAGGTTGATAGATAGCGAGCTACGTATTTTGTAGGGATTTTGTTGCGGGTGTGTGAATGAGTGTGAGCCCTTCACCGTTCAACGGCGCGGAACACCCCATCAAGGGGATCGCCCTGATCTGCCTGGCGGTCCTGTTGTTTGCCAGCCACGACACGTTATCCAAATACCTGTCGGCTTTTTATCCCATCGTCATGGTGGTCTGGGCCCGCTATGTGGTGCACACCCTGTTGATGCTGGTGGTCTTCGTGCCGCGCAGTGGTTTCTCTGCGGTGGTGCGCACCAAGCGCCCCGGGTTGCAATTGCTGCGGGCCCTGTGCCTGATCGGCACCAGCCTGCTGTTCACCACCGGCCTGCGCTATATACCCCTGGCAGAAGCGACCGCGGTCAACTTCCTGGCGCCCTTGCTGGTGACTGCCCTGTCGGTGCCGTTTCTGGGGGAGCGGGTCAGTCGCGCCCAGTGGCTGGCAGTGCTGGCGGGGTTCGTCGGGGTGCTGATTGTGGTGCGTCCCGGTGGCGCGTTGTTCACGCCGGCAATCCTTCTGCCGCTGGGGTCGGCGCTGTGCTTCGGCTTCTACCAGTTGCTGACCCGCAAGCTCAGTGGCGTCGACAGCCCGACCACTAGCAACTTTCTCACCGGGATCCTCAACAGCCTGATCATGAGCGCGCTGCTGCCGTTCTTCTGGAGCACGCCGACGTTGGTTCATGGGCTGTTCATGATCGGCCTGGGCACCTGCGGCATGCTCGGCCACATGTTGCTGACCCAGGCGTTCCGCCATGCCGCGCCGGCGATGCTGGCGCCTTTCAGCTATGGGCAGATTCTTTTCGCCGGGCTCTTTGGCTACCTGATCTTCGACCATACCCCGGACCAGTACGCCCTGGTCGGTATCGCGGTCATCTGCCTCAGCGGCCTGGCGGTGGCCTGGGCCCAGCGCAAACGCTGAATGGCTTTCTGTAGCCGCTGCCGCAGGC
>NZ_VYKE01000328.1:0-2230 GCF_032424515.1 Pseudomonas sp. JV245A | reverse complement strand
TGTCGCCATCACCGCCGAAACGCGAGCTGTCGCTGTCGCTGCTGCTGCCGGAAGAGTCGCTGTCCAGGGAGCTGCTGTGCAGCTCGCTGCCGCAGTGCACCAGGGTGGCGCTGCCGCCGTTGTCGGTCAGGCGGCGCAGGGACTGGCAGTCGGCGACGTAGTGAAAGCCCCCGGCGATCTTCAGCTTGGCGTCTAGGGCGAACAGCAGTGGCAGGCGGCTGGGCTGGGCCGGGTTGATGTTCTCTTCCAGGCAGGCCTGGCGCCAGACCCGGCGCAGGCCGTTGTCGCTTTGTTGCGCGGCGTTCTGGCCGAGCACCGCCGCCGGGGTGTGGTGGAGGAACTGGCCGAAGGCCTGGTTGCAGAACTGCTGGTAGTCCCGGGTATGCAAGATGAATTCGTGCCACAGGTCGTCCACCACCTGGGACGGCATCGACACGTAGCGCTGGCCGCTCTTGAGGTAGGCGAGAAAGAACTGGCGCAAGCCCTGGGCCACCAGCTGGCAGTCCTTGAGGTTCAGGTGCGGGTGCTGGGTGCGCAGGGGCTCGAACAAGCGCGGCGGCAGGGTGAAATTGCGGATGTGGGCTTCCCGACGCAAGGCCGTGAGGGCTTTCTGACGGCGCCAGAACACCAGGATCAGGGCCAGGGCCACCACTGCGGGCAAGATCAACAGCATGTTCGGTCTCCGCCGGAAAAAGTGCCGAGACAGTGGCGCAATGCGGCGTTTTATTCAAGCCATCGCCGTGCGCCTGCTGCCGGTGGTGGGGATCGGGGACACAGGCCGGGAAAAGTCCATCAGGGCCAACCAGCACTTCTATCTTCTGCTTATTGCCGGACCACGACTTGGCTGGCCAGGGTTTACACACCACACGGAAGTCACCCCATGAAAGCACGCAGAACCTCCATTGCCGTTGCCATCGGCCTCGCCGGCCTGTGCCTGTTGCCCACGGTGCAGGCCGACCAGGGCAGCGACACGGTGGCCCGCCTCAACCAGTTGTACAACGACACCCGCCAGGATTGCGGCGGCCCGTCGAAACCGGCATTCCTGTGTTCCGGGGTGCTGTTTCGCGCCACCTGGCCGTCCACCGACTACCAGTTCTACAGCATCAGCCCTAAAAGCCAGGCCAGCGGCGGCGTATCGGCGTCCTACCTGCGCAAGGATTCGAAGTTCCGCAAGCTGGCCTACGGACTGCAGAGCGGCTTCATCTTCGACACCATCTTCGGCAACCCCAAGGATCACCAGGACTATGCGGTGCTCTGTTCCTTCCCCATCGACGCTGCCACCGACGACCGCGGGCAGCAGGGCTGCACCGACTCGCGGCGCACCCCGGGCAATGTCGAGAAGTACTGCCACGAAATTGGTGTGACCACCGCCGAGCAATGGGGCGCCAACTACCGACAGAACCGTGGCGACCACTCGCGCCAGTGTTCCTTCGATGTACGTGACGAACGCAACAGCGCCGCCGGCCCGGCGTTCTACCAGAGCATCCGTTCCATGGCGCAGATCGCCGCAGAATCCTTCGGCACTCAGAATGAGCTGCGCCTGGCCAAGTGGGAGGAAAAACCGCCGCAATCGCCCTCGATCCTGGCCCTGTTCTACACCGAGGATGGCGGCCTGGAAGGTGCGCGGCTGAACCAGATCCAGTGGTACAAGGCCGTGCAGCAGTATCTGCCGGTGATCAACATGAAGCTGCCGCAGACGCCGGCGCAGGACGCGAGTTTCGTCTACGACAACAAGAAGCAGGTGATCTACCCGATCACCGAGAAGAACAGCTGCGATCGCTATGTGCAGAGTGCGGTGTGGATCGAACGTGATGACCCGGGCTTCGGCAAGAAAGTCATGACCCTGGAAGTCACGCCCACCGATTGCGGGCGCAACGTCAAGGACAACCAGACCAACAACTTCTTCAACGAACTGGCCAGCGACCACTACCTGGACGCCCAGTGGAAGAACAACCCGGACAACCGCGACAGCAGCGTGGGCAGCATGCGCCGGCAACTGGTCTGCCACTTCAATATTGCGCGCAACAAGCCGGAGTGGAACCTGGAGCCTTCACGGCCCTACACCTCCAACGAAGACTCCATCGCCAAGGGCTGCAACAACACCTGAGGCCCGCCAGACCGCCTTCGCCGGCAAGCCGGCTCCTACGGGCTCCCCGCACTATCACCGGCCACCGTAGGAGCTGGCTTGCCAGCGAAGAGGCCCGCAAGACCGCCCCCGTCGGCAAGCCCG